>DATBKR010000505.1:0-13562 GCA_036555805.1 Hyphomicrobiaceae bacterium
CCCCCCCCCAACAGCCGGTGTTGGGTCTCGCTAACGCTCGACCCAACCTACGGACGGCACAGCCGCGCATGCGCATGCTGCTCACTCCGCGGGCGTGGGGGCGGGGACGGGCTGCGCGCGGGCACTGCGGCGCGGGGCGCCGACGCGCAGACGGCGGTCGAGGAGCGAGAGGACGCCGCCGACGGCCATGACGAGCGCGCCGAGCCAGATCAGGCGCACCAGCGGGTTGAAGTAGGCGCGCACGACGAAGGCGCCGTCGGCGAGCGCGTCGCCCAGCACGATGTAGAGGTCGCCGCGCCAGGAGGCGTGGATGGCGGCTTCGGTGGTGGGCTGGCGCGGCGCGTCGTAGAGGCGCTTGGAGGGAGTAAGCTCGGCGACCGGCGCGCCGCCGCGCGTCACGTCCATGCGGCCGGTCTGCTCGCTGTAGTTGGGGCCCTGGCCCATGCTCGTGCCGCGGAACACGAAGGAGTAACCCGCAACCTCGCCGCGGTCGCCGGGCTTGAGGGCCAGCACCGTCTCGGTCTGCCAGGCACTGGTGGCGGCGATGCCGATCACGGTGAGGCCGAGGCCGGCGTGCCCGAGCAGCGTGCCGTAGGCGGCGCGTGGCAGGCCAAGGGCGCGGTGCAGGGTCTCGACCGCGGGCCCCGCGAAGAGCCTGACGCGTTGGGCCCACTCGGCGACGGCGGCGGCCAGCACCCAGATGCCCAAGCCGATGCCGAACGGCGCGAGCCAGGGCCCACGCCAGACGAGGGCGAGACAGGCGACGACAGCGACCAGAGCGGCCAGGGCCGCCGCCAGCAGCCGCTGCATGGCGCCCACGATGTCGCCGCGCTTCCAGGCCAGCGTGGGGCCGAACGGGAGGGCGAGCAGCAGGACCACCATCAGCGGGCCGAAGGTGGCATTGAAGTAGGGCGGCCCGACGGAGATCTTCTCGCCGGTAAGGGATTCCAGCCCGAGCGGATAGAGCGTGCCGACGAAGACGGTGGCGCAGGCGACCGTCAGCAGCACGTTGTTGAGGACGAGGGCGCCTTCGCGGCTGATGGGCGCGAACAGCTCCCCCTGCCTCAGGCGCGGCGCGCGCCAGGCGTAGAGGGCGAGCGCGCCGCCGATCAGCAGCACCAGGATGGCGAGGATGAAGATGCCGCGGCGCGGATCGACGGCGAAGGCATGTACAGAGGTGAGCACGCCGGAGCGCACCAGGAAGGTGCCGATCAGCGACAGCGAGAAGGCGAGGATGGCGAGCAGGATGGTCCAGACTTTCAGCGCCTCGCGCTTCTCCATGACGAGGGCGGAGTGCAGCAGCGCGGTAGCCGCCAGCCACGGCATGAACGAGGCATTCTCCACCGGGTCCCAGAACCACCAGCCGCCCCAGCCCAGCTCGTAGTAGGCCCACCACGAACCCATGGCGATGCCGAGCGTGAGGCAGGTCCAGGCGGCGAGCGTCCACGGCCGCACCCAGCGCGCCCAGGCCGCGTCGGTACGGCCCTCGATGAGGGCGGCAACGGCGAAGGCGAAGGCAACCGAGAGGCCGACGTAGCCGGCGTAGAGGAACGGCGGGTGGAAGGCCAGCGCCGGGTCCTGCAGGATGGGGTTGAGCCCGCGCCCCTCGGGCTGCAGCGGGATGCGCGCGAACGGGTTGGAGGCGAAGACGATGAAGGTGAGGAAGGCGAGAGCGATCAGCGCCTGCACCGCGAGCACGTTGGCGCGCAGGCTGGCGGGGAGGTTGCCGCCGTAGAACGCGACGGCGGCGCCGAACAGGGCGAGGATGAAAACCCAGAGCAGCATCGAGCCCTCGTGGTTCCCCCACACGCCGGAGAGCTTGTAGAGGAGCGGCTTCTCGGTATGCGAGTTGGCCCACACGTTCTCGACCGAGAAGTCGGAGGTGACGTAGGCCCAGGTGAGCGCCGCGAAAGCGAGCGCGATCAGCCCGAGCTGGCAGAAGGCGGCCGGCTCGGCGACCTGCATCAGGCGGACGTCGCGCGTCTGCGCGCCCCACGCCGGCAGCGCCGTCTGCACCAGCGCCACGGCCAGCGCGAGCACGAGGGCGAAATGTCCGAGTTCGACGATCATCTAGTGGCGCTCCACAAGCACTGCGCGGATTCCCTCTCCCCGCTCGCCCTCGGACCAGCCGCGAGGGAACGCGAGCCCAAGGGAACCCGAGGGCGAACGGGGAGAGGGTTAGGGTGAGGGGCAGCCAGAGACTCTGAGCGTGGAGTGTGCCCCTGCCCCTCACCCCGGCCCTCTCCCCGCGCTGATGGAGCTTGCGGCGAGGTTGGGGTTGCGCGGGGAGAGGGAGCGCGTGCGGGGAGGGGGAGGTCCAGCATCATTTCCGCGCCTCCGGCTTGGGGGCGGCGGGGGGGCCTGTGTGCTGCCACATGCCCTGCTCTTTGAGGGCCTTGGCGACCTCGGGAGGCATGTAGTTCTCATCGTGCTTGGCGAGCACGGTATCGGCGATGAAACGGCCGGCGGCGTCGAGCTTGCCCTCGGCCACCACGCCCTGGCCCTCGCGGAAGAGGTCAGGCAGAACGCCGGTGTAGCGCGCGGGGATGGTGGCGGCGTTGTCCGTGATCGCGAACTCGGCGACGAGGCCGTCGCGCTTGAGGCTGCCGGCGGCGACCACGCCGCCCAGCCGGATGCGCCGGCCTTCCGGGACCTGCTTGCCCACCACGTCCTTGGGCAAATGGAAGCCTACGACGGAGTCGCGCAGGGCGAACAGCACCAGGAACACGGCAAAAGACAGGATGCCGACACCCAGGCCGATAAAAGTGGCGCGGCGCTGACGACGGGTCATGAGTCGAGGCCCAAGGTTGCCGCGAGGCGCGCGAGGTCGGAGAGGGCGCGCGGGTTGCCGTCGAAGTTGCGGCGTGCCTCGGCGAGCGCCGCGCGCGCCTCGTTGTTGCGCCCCAGCACCGCATAGGCATTGAGCAGGCGCAGCCAGCCGGAGAGGTCCTTGCCATCGCGCTTCAGGCGCTGGGCGAGGCCGTCCACCATGCCCGCGACCATCTGCTGGCGCTGCTCGGGGCTCAGCTTCGCGGCGGCCTCCATGTCGGCCGCGCTCGGACCTGCCGGCGCCTTGGACGGCGCCTTCGCGGCAGTGCCGCTCGTGTGGGCGGAGACCTCCCTGATACGGGTGACGAGCGACGCGCGATAGGGCGCCTCGGGCGGGGCCTCGTTGAGCAACGCATTGTAGTCTGCCAACGCCTCGTTCAGACGCCCGTCCTGCTCCTTGGCCATGGCCAGCCAGAAGCGCGGCTCGACGCGGCGGGGCTCCAGCCTGAGCAGCTTTTCGTAGGCCGTGCGCGCCTCGTCCGTGACGAGGCCGTCGTTGGCGAGCATGGAGGCCTCGGCAAGCCCGGCCAGCAGCTTCACGCTCTCGCCCTGCAGGCGGGCGGCGTTGGCGTAGGCCGCAGCCGCATCGGCGTAACGGCCGGCCTTCAGGTAGATCGGGGCGATGACCTCCCAGCCCTTGCCGTCGTCAGGCACCTTGCGCAGGCGCGCCTCCACCAGGCCGACCATGCGGGCAAGGTCGGCGTCCTCGCCCGCGGCGCCGGTGCGCGAGGCAAGCGCGCCAGAGGGCATCCCGGGCGAGCCGTGGGCGAGGTAAAGTCCGAGCGTGAGGAGGGGCACCGCCACGGCCGCCGCAAGGGCGACGTTGGCGTGACCGATCCTGCGGGAAGCGCTGCCGAACACGCCCCGATCCGCGTGCGACGCGCTGGCCAGCAGCCGGCGCGAGACCTCGATCTTGGCCGCTTCGGCCTCGGCCGCGCCGATCTGTCCCTGGGCGCGCTCGGCCTCGATCTCGGCCAGCTGGTCGCGGTAGACCGCGCGCGTGCCCGCGTCGGCGCCGGCCTCAGGCGCCGGCGCAGGCCTGGCCAGCGGGGCCAGGACCGACGCGAGCACCGCGGCTGTCAGCAGCGCAAATGCGATCCAGAGGAGCATTGGCCCAGCACTTTGTTGCAGGCGGGATGAACCCCGCCGCGATCAACTGTTCAAACGGCGTCTGACACCGTCGAATAGGCCGAAGGCGCTGTTGTGGCAAGATTAGGCGTCAGGCCTCCGGCTCTGGGTCCGACACCGTTACGCCGGCCGGCGCTGGAGCCAAGATGTCAGACGCGGAGGGTCTGACATCTATCCTGCGGCGAGGCGCCGCGCGGCTGCGGCCAGGGGAAGGGTGCGCAGGCGCCTGCCGGTGGCGGCGAAGATGGCGTTGGCAAGCGCCGGGGCGACCGGGGGCAGACCGGGCTCGCCGAGGCCCCCCCAGGGGCCGTCGCTGGTTACGAAGTGGACATCGATGCGGGGCGGCGTCTGAGCGAGAGTGAGGAGGGGATAGTCGGGGAAGCTCTTCTGCACCACCGCGCCGGCCTCGATGACGATTTCCTCGGCGATCGCCGCGCTCAGCCCCATGACGATGGCGCCTTCGATCTGCGCCGCCGCCGTATCGGGATGGCATACATCGCCGCAATCGACGGCGGCGGTGACGCGATGCACGCGGGGGAGCCCGCCTGCACCGAGGGACGCCTCGATGACGTGGGCCACGACGGTGCCGAAGCTCTCCACCAGCGCGATGCCGCGGCCAGCGCCCGGCGGAAGGGCGGCGCCCCAGCCGGCCTTGGCGGCGGCGGTCTCCAGGACGCGGCGGCGGCGGGAGCCGGCGGGCAGGAGGTCGCGGCGGTAGGCGAACGGGTCCCGGCCGGCGGCGTGGGCCAACTCGTCGATGAACGATTCGGTATAAAAGCCGTGCTGGGAGTGGGCGACGCTGCGCCAGGTGCCGACGCGCACGTGTGACGGGCTGGCGACGGAGCGGATCGACTGGTTGGGGATCAGATAGGGAATAATGAAGGCGCCGTTGCCGCCGACCGCCGGGTTCTCGACGTAGAGCTGCGACCACGCGACCGGGCGGCCGTCGCCGCCCAGAACGGCGCGCATGGCGGTCGCCAGCGCCGGACGGTAGGTGCCCTGGGCAAAGTCCTCCTCGCGGCTCCAGATCATTTTGACCGGGCGCGGGGAGGCCTCCATGGCGATGCGCGCGACCTGATCGAGGTAGCTCGCAGCGCCGGCCATGCGCCGGCCGAATGCCCCGCCCACCGGCAACGGCACCAGTGCGACGTCGGCGACCCTGAGCCCGGTCCATTTTGCGAGCTTGGCCCTGCTGCCGAGGCCGTCCTGCTCGCCGGCCCAGACGGTGAGCTTGCCGTCCTTGAATTGCGCCGTCGCGTTGATGGGCTCCATGGACGCATGGTGGAGGAACGGCACGCGGTAGGTCGCTTCGACGACGTGGCCGGCGGGGGCGCGCTGCAGCGCCGCGTGGGCGTCGCCGACGCTGTGCACCGGGCTGCCCGGTCCGGACGCGAGCGCGCCATCCTGCGCAGCGAGCAGGGTGGACGAGCTGACAGCACCATTGCCTCCGTCGGAGAACTGCGGGAAGAGCGCGGCGAGCGCGCGGCTTGCCTGCCAATAGCTCTGCGCCACCACGGCGACGGCCCGTTCCAGCCGGACGACGCGCTCCACACCCGCCATGCCGAGCGCGGGCGCGGGATCGACGCCAACGAGCCGGCCCCCGTGCACGGGTGCCGCCTTCACCGCGGCGTAGAGCATGCCGGGGAGTTTCACGTCGATGCCGTAGCCGGCGGCGCCCTGGACCTTGGCGGGGATGTCGAGGCGCGGCACTGGCGTGCCGATGATCCTGAAATCCTTGCGCGCCTTGAGAGACGGGCTGGCCGGCACGCTGAAGAGCGCCGCCTCGGCGGCCAGCTCGCCGTAGAGGGCCCTGCGGCCGGTGGCGGAATGGGCGATAACGCCGTCGCGCGCCGACAGCTGCGCGGCGCTGACGCCCCAGCGGCGGGCGGCGGCGCGGATCAGCATGGAGCGCGCGGCGGCGCCGACGATGCGCATGCCGACCTGGCCGGTGAAGCGCACGGCCGTGGAGCCGCCGGTGATCTGCAGGTTGTGGAGGCGCGCGGCCTCGGCGAATGCAAGGTCCACGACGCCGTCCAGGAATGCCGGCACCTCCCGCCCCTGCATCATCCAGCCCTCGGCCAGGAAGCGGTTGGCGAACGCCCTGTCGGCCGGGGCACGCTCCGTGCGTACGCGCGACCAGTCAGCGTCGAGTTCCTCCGCGGCCATCATGGCGAGCGCGGTGTGGATGCCCTGGCCCATATCGACGTGGGGGATGTAGACCGTGACCCAATCGTCGCTGCCGATCTTGATCCAGCCGCCGAGCAGCCTCTCGCCGTCGCCGGCGACGAGGGCGCCGGCCTGGGCCTCGAAGGCGCCGCTCCAGGCCCGATAGCCGAGGGCGAGGCCGCCGGCCAGACCGCCCACGGCGGCGGCCGAGCCGATGAGGAAGGTCCTGCGCTGCATCGCCGCTCTCCTCTCGCCTCGCTACGCCTGATCGGCCAAGCGTCGGAGCGCCCGCCGCACGCGCGGGTAGGTGCCGCAGCGGCACAGATTGGACATAGCTGCGTCGATGTCCGCATCGGTCGGCCTGGGCGTCCGGCGCAGCAGGGCGGCAGCGGCCATGATCATGCCCGACTGGCAGTAGCCGCACTGGGGCACCTGCACGTCGATCCAGGCGAGCTGCACCCGGTGCAGGGTGCCGGCGGGCAGCCCCGCGCTCGCGGGGAGTCCCTCGATGGTGACGATCTCGGCCCCGGCGGCGGCGCTCAAGGGCAGCGAGCAGGAGCGCACGGGCTCGCCGTTGAGGTGCACCGTGCAGGCGCCGCAGGCGCCGATGCCGCAGCCGAACTTGGTGCCGATGAGGCCGAGGTCCTCGCGCAGCACCCACAGCAGCGGCTTGTCGGGATCGGCCTCGACGGCGCGAGACTCGCCGTTCACCTTCAGGCTGGTCATTTGCTCCCCTTGCCCGGTGCACCTTGTGGTGCCGAATCTACCAGACGGGCGGATAAATGGCGAAGAACGGCCGTCGAGCGCGGCAATGACTGTCTTGCGCTCTCCACAGCCGTCATGACCGCGGAGGCAGCACTCGGGTCGCCCGCGAGCGCTGGCGTGAGCGCGGGTGTCTCATGCGCTGCGGGTCCGGAAAGGGCCGGCGCCGGTGGGTGCGCGGGTTGCTCCAGCGCACCCCCAAAAAAGAAGAGCCCCGGCCTTGGGCCGGGGCTCTTTGCGATTGCAGCAGTCAGTCGAGACGCGAAAAACGGGTGGGCAGCCGACGTGAACGTCAGCTGACCTGGGTCCAGGTGCCGTCGGGGTTGCGGCAGGCGGTGCCGCGCATCTGCTGGCGGCGGCCGTCGATCCACACGGTGTGGATGAAATTGCGGCAGCGCGAGCCGCCGCGGTCGTAGTAGCCCTCCGCGACGATCTCGCCGTAATGATTCCTGTCTGGGTTGCGCCAGCGCACCGGACGGCCGGGAGGACCTCTCTCCCAGGCGTCGTACTCGGCCTGGCGGGCCAGCTCGCGGTCGCGCGCGTCGAGATCCCTGCCGATGGAGTTGCCGACGATGCCGCCGATGACGGCGCCGGCGAATGTGGCCGCAACCTTGCCGCTGCCCTTGCCGAACTGGTTGCCGATGATGCCGCCGGTGACCGCGCCGATCGCCGTGCCGGCCTGCTCGTTGTTCGCGCAGGCACCAAGCGCCAGAGACCCCACGAGCGCCAAAGCCAGAGTTCCGGCCAGCAGCGGCTTTGTCGTCATTGTGAGCTCCCCAACTCAGCGCCGACGCGAGCGTGCAGCTAAGCGCCGTCCCCGTATGTGAATCTGGCGATAATTGCCCCGATTCGGGCAAAAGTGGGACGCGGCGCGGCCCGCGCGCCACATGCACCACGTGTCATCGCGGGGCTTGTCCCTCGCTTCAACCCCTCCAGGCATCAACGCGCTCTTCCGGCTGAGGGGTAACCGCACCTTGCCTGAGGGGACAGCAGGTTGCCTCACAAATGTCGGACAGAGGCCGCCGCACGCTGGATTGCGGGGACAAGCCCCGCAAGGACATGCGTGTGGAGCGTACGGCCCCCAAAACCGCCTTCGGCGGGAGGCTGGCGGCCGTCAACTCGCGAGAGGGAGAGTGAGGCGGGCAGAGAGGCCGCCGGACTCGGCGCAATCCAGCTCGAACGTGCCGTTGTAGCAGTAGGCGAGGTCGGCCACGATCGAATGGCCGAGTCCGGAGCCCGGCTTCGTCTCATCGAGACGGCGCCCGCGCGCAATGGGCTCGGCGCGCTGCTCGGGGGTGAGCCCGGGGCCGTCGTCGTCGACGCGGATTTCGAGCCAGCCGCCGCCAACGCCGTCGCCCTCGGTGGCGGGGCGCGAGCACGCGACCACGCTGACCCTGGAGCGCGCCCACTTCGAGGCGTTGTCGAGGAGATTGCCCAGCATCTCCTCCAGGTCCTGCCGCTCGCCCTTGAAGCGGGCCCCGGAGGGGCAGTCGATGGCGTAGGAGAGGGCCCTGTCGCGGTAGAGACGCTCCAGCGCCCGCACGAGCGACTCGGCGACGGGCTTCACCTCCGTGACGCGGCCGATGACACCGATGCGGGCGGCCATGCGCGCGCGATCGAGGTACAGATTCACCTGCGCGGTCATGGTGTCGGCCTGCTCGATAACCTTGCGCGCGAGGGGCGAATCGTCCTTGCGCGCCTCGTTGATGAGGACGGCGAGAGGCGTCTTGAGCGCGTGCGCAAGGTTGCCGACGTGAGTGCGCGAGCGCTCCACGATCTCCTGGTTGGACTTGAGGAGCGCATTCAGTTCCTGCTGCAGGGGCCTGACTTCGGACGGCGGCTGGCCTTCGAGGCGCGAGGCCTCGCCAGAGCGGATGGCGGCGAGCGCGCGCTCCATGCGGGAGAGCGGGAACAGGCCGAAGCGGACCTGGAACAGCGTGGCAGCCATGAGGCCGACGCCAGCGAGCGCGAGCGCCTGGATGAGCTGGGTGCGGAAGGCCGCGAGGTTGTCGTCGACCTCGCTCAGCCGGCCGGCGACGGCGACGGAGTAGCGCTGAGCCGCCTTGCCGTTGCCGAACTGGTAGATCATCTCGGCGACGCGCACCTCCTGCTGGGCCGGGCCCATCAGGTTGGCCCAGCGGATCTCCTTCTCGTTGGGCTCGACGCCGTGCTCGCTGGGGACCTGCAACAGGTCGCCGGCGAGCGAGCGCGACTGCAGGGTCTCGGCAGGCTTGCCGTCGAGGGGCTTCATCTGCCAGTACCAGCCCGAGTGGGTCTGCACGAACAGGCCCTCGCCCCAGTAGTCGGGCTCGCTGGGGCCTTCCTCGGAACCCTGCTCGGCGTCGTTGATGACAACGGCGAGGAACAGCGAGATGCGCGCGTCGAAGGCCGTCACCACCTCGTGGCGGTAGCGCGCGTAGATGATCCAGCCGGCGACCGGCAGGACCAGGACAACCCAGGCGACGGCGGTCGCGAACAGGCGGAGCGCGAGCGAGTTAGCTTTCATCGACGGAGAGGCGGTAGCCGAGCCCGCGAATGGTCTTGATCATGTCGGGCGGGATCTTCTTGCGCAGGCGGCCGATGAACACCTCGATGGTGTTGGAGTCGCGGTCGAAGTCCTGCTCGTAGAGGTGCTCGACCAGCTCGCTGCGCGATACCACGCGCTCGTTGTGGTGCATGAGATAGGCGAGCAGCCGGTATTCGTGCGAGGTGAGCTTGACGGGCTGGCCGTCGAGGGTCACGCGGGCGGTCTTGGTGTCGAGACGCAGCGGCCCGCATTCGATGTCGCTCCTGGCGTGCCCGGAAGCGCGCCGCACCTGGGCGCGCACGCGGGCCAGCAGCTCCTGCATGTGGAAGGGCTTGGCGACATAGTCGTCGGCGCCGGCGTCCATGCCCGTCACCTTGTCGCTCCAGCGGTCGCGGGCGGTGAGGACGATGACCGGCATGTTGCGCTCGGAGCGGCGCCACTGCTCCAGCACGCGGATGCCATCCATCTTGGGCAGGCCGATGTCGAGGATGACAACGTCGTAGGGCTCGGTGTCGCCGAGGAAGTAGCCCTCCTCGCCGTCGAAGGCGGCGTCGACGGCGTAGCCGGCGTCGCTCAGCGCCGAGACGAGCTGCCGGTTGAGGTCGCTATCGTCCTCGACGACCAGGACGCGCACGGATTGCCTCCCCCATGCAGGCGCGGGGTCAAGCCCTCGCGTCCGCCGCTGCGATCAAACAAGAGACATCGGTCGCGAGGGGGCTGCCCCCGTGGACGTCGACATCGGGTCAGATCCGTCGGCTCCGACCCCGCACATCTATACAAGGCAAGGTGCCGGCTCGGCTAGCTGGGCGACTGGCACAGCCTCACAGAGTGAGCGTGACCTGGCGGCGTTCCAGGGCGGTTGTGGCGCGCGCGCGACCGTAAATTGTCAGAATTGTGCCAGCCAGGCCGCCGGCGGCCTGCGTGACGGCGACGGCCTGCTCGCCGAGCTGGCGCGCCAGGTCGGCCGAGATGTCGAGTCCGAGGAGGGGGCCGACGACGGGGAGGACGGTGGACAGGGCGGTGACGAGGACGCCCCAGACGGTCATGGACGAGCCCCACCACTTGGCGGGAATGGTGGCGGGCGGGATGGTGGCATCGGCAGCGATCGGAGCAGCGGATGCGGGCCGGTCGGTCATGGGGGCAGGCTCCTTGGGTCGGGTCGGGCTGGGGGAGAGCGCGGTCGCTGCCGCGGGCAGCGCGCTGGCGGCGGCGAGGGTGGCATCGACGCGGGCGAGCCAGCCCTTGCCGAAGCGCCAGAAGGTGGCGAGCGCGCGGTAGCGGCGGCGGCGGATATCGGCGTAGCGGGCGAGGCTGCCGGCAACGGGCTGGGCAGCCGCCCTGGCGAGCGTGTCGGCGCCCACTACGCCGTCAACGGCCGCGCCCACTGCCTCCTGCAGCATGCGGGCGGCGGCACCGACGCCCTGGTTCACGGCCGCGTCGAAGTGGAAGAAGGCGAGTGGCGGCGGCAGGTCGGGGCAACGCCCCGGCTCCCAGTAGCGTGTGCGGTAGATGCGGGCGGCGGTGGCGGCCGGGAGCGCCTTCAGCTCGGCCTTGAGCCGGGCGAAGGTGTCGGCGGTGACGGCGACGCCCTTGTCGCGTGCGAACTCGGCGAGCGTGATGCCGAGGTTGGTGGGGCCACCGGGGTCGTACGGATCCTCGGTGTAGCCGCCTTCCATGGCGAGCACGTGGGCGAGGGCGCGGGAGAAGAGGGCGTCGTCGGTCATGGTGCGGTGTCAAGTAGTGAGATTGCGGAAGTCGGAAATCGGAAAGTCGGAAATCAGAAATCGGAAAATCGACCGACGTGCCACCACGACTTCCGATTTCTGACTTCCGAATTCCATGGTGTCAGACCCGGAGGGTCTGACACCTACACGACCGCCTCGGCGGGCGTGCCGCGGCCGCGGGTGGCGCTCATCTGGTAGATGCGGAGCGAGATGCTGGGCTGGGGGGCGCCAAAGTCGGCGGTCTGCTGGGCGGCGGTGTAGGTGGCGGCGGGCGCGGTGGCCACGATGGTGCGCTTGACGGTGGCGCCGTCGAGGATGTCGATCTCGTAGCGCTCCTCGGCCTCGCCCAGCGGCACATCGACGGCGTCCCAGCTGTCGCCGCCGATGCGGGTGCGGCGTATCCAGGTGAGGTTGAGGTCGCCGGCGGAGCGGGTGCCGCGGATGTGGACGGGGCTGAAGGGTCTCAGGCCTTCGCCGACGAAGGTGTGCGTGAGCTGGACGTAGTTGGGCGAGCCGAGGTCGCGGCTGGCGGGGCCGCAGCGCCAGTTGAAGGCGAGGCCCACCTCGTCCTCGGTCATGTCGGCACGGGCGAGGGCGGCATCGAGGAGGACGAAGCGGGCGCCCGCAGCGAGAGGAGTACGCATGGCGCGCTCGGTGCCGCCCTGGCCGCGCAGCAGCCCCGTGAGCGTATAGGTGGCGGATGCGGTGAGGACGGCGGACAGGAACTGCAGCACCTCCCACTCGTCGTCCTCGTTGCGGATGGCAGCGAGGTTGGCCCCGCCGAGCAGGGCGAGCTCGGTGACGGAGGCGAGCGTGCCCTGATCGAGCTGCACGCGAATGCTGGTGCCGCGGTCGAGGCGGGAGGTGGGGCCGGCGGGCAGCGGGTCGAGCGTGACGCCGGTGACGGCCGGAGCGGACGCAATAGCCTCGAGCCGGAACCCCGAGGCCTCGGGCGAGCGGTAGATGGCGATGGGGCCAGGCCAGGGGCTCTGCGCGGCCGCCACGTAGCCCGCGGCCGGTGGCGTATCGCTGCGCAGGAGCGGCAGGTCGAGGAACGCCACGAACGGCTGGCCGGCGATCACGGCGACGCTGCCGCCGCGGTCGCGGGTGGCGCCCGGCGCGTCGGCGTAGACGTCGGGGTCGAGGCTCAGGGCCTCGATGTCGCGCGCGCCGTGCTCGCCGACCTCGGTGATGCGCAACCGGTGCGAGCGGCCGTTGGCGGCGAGGCTCACGGAATCGCCGGGCTCGAGTGCGAGCCGGCTGGGCGGCAGGGCGAACTGCGCGCGCTCGCGGGCGGCCCAGGCCTCGAACAGCCACACCTCGGCGATCTCGGCGGCCTGCTCGGCGTCGAGCACGAGCGGAAGGTCGGAGAGGGCCACGCGCTCGCTGCGGCCTGCGAGGCGGCGTGCTTCCTCCACCGCGGCGGGGTAGTCCGCGGCGGCGGAGATATAGGTGATGCGGGCGGAGGCGGGCAGATCCGTCTCCTGCGCTCGGGTGAGGGTGAAGAGGGCGGCCTCGGCGCGGGTCTCGACCAGAGTGTCCGGCGTCAACTCGGCGGCGGATGCGGCGGCACCGCGGTGAGCGAAGACGATCCTGGCCCCGCTCTCGCGCGTGTCGAAGAAGAAGGCGAGCTCCAGGGGCTGGAGGGTCTCGCGCGCCGACAGGATGCGGTCGACCACGAGCCCGCCGAGCGCTCCGTTGAGCGCGAGCGTGTCGTGGGCCGCGAAGCCGTGGTCTGCGAGGATAGCGGCCACCGTGGGGCCGAGCGGCGCGCTCGCCATGCGGCCGTTGAGCCAGTGACCGAGGCGCCAGTTGGCGCCGTCGCCCCAGGCCGCGGTATCGGCCGGGAAGGCCGGGTAGGGGCGGGCATCCCAGGCGTAGACGTGCATGCGGTCGAGGTCGATCATGCGCCCGCCGTAGACGGCGGAGAGTGGGTTGGCGCCGGCGACGTAACGGGGGTGGTCTGGATCGAGACCGTCGTGGAAGGTCTCGAGGTAGCGGCGCTGCATGAAGTCGTCGCGCTTGCCGTGCGAGAAGCAGGGCAGCTGCGACTGGGCGCTCGTGGGGTCGATGAAGACGTTGGGCTGGTTGGCGCCGCGGTCCACGGCGGGACAGCCCAGTTCCAGGAACCAGAACGGCTTGGACCGCGGCACCCAGGCGGTGGGCGCCGCGGATTCAATGCCGCCCGGGCGGTCGAAGTGCTGGCTCAGCCACCACGAGCGGATGTCCTTGAAGCGGAACACCCACGGCTTGCCGAACATGCTGTCGGTGATGGGGGTGCGGAGCTGGGCGTCGCGGTCGGCCGAAGAGGCAGAGTACCAGTCGTAGCCCTCGCCGGCGACGATGTTGCCGGCGAGGTAGGCGAGGTCGTAGACGGAGGCTGCGCCGGCAAAGCGGTCGAGATGGGCGTTGCCGTCGCGCCAGTC
>DATBKR010000506.1:0-6681 GCA_036555805.1 Hyphomicrobiaceae bacterium
GTGGCTGTCCTCGGGGCCGGGCGAGGCTTCAGGGTGGTACTGCACCGAGAACACCGGCCTGGCTTTGAGGCGCAGCCCGCAGTTGGAGCCGTCGAACAGCGAGCGGTGCGTCTCCTCGGCTTCGGCCGGCAGCGTGTCGCGGTCGATGGCGAAGCCGTGGTTCATGGAGGTGATCTCCACCTTGCCGGTGGTGAAGTCCTTCACGGGATGGTTGCCGCCGTGGTGGCCCTGGTGCATCTTGACGGTCCTGGCGCCGACGGCGAGGCCGAGCATCTGGTGCCCAAGGCAGATGCCGAACACCGGCAGACCGGAGTCCACCAGCTTTCTGATTTCCGGGACGGCGTACTCCCCCGTGGCGGCCGGATCGCCGGGCCCGTTCGACAGGAACACGCCGTCGGGCTTGCGCTCCAGGATCTCCTCGGCGCTGGTCCTGGCTGGCACCACCGTCACCTTGCATCCGGCACCGGCGAGGCAGCGCAGGATGTTGCGCTTGAGGCCGTAATCCACGGCGACCACGCTGAGCTCGGGCTTCTCCTGCCGGCCGTAGCCCTTGCCCCAGAGCCAGCGCGTCTGGTCCCAGGTGTAGCTCTGCCCGGCGGTGACCTCCGGCACCAGATCCATGCCTTCGAGGCCCGGCCACGCCCGCGCCTCGCGCAGGAGCCGGTCCAGGTCGAACTCCCCCGAAGGGTCGTGCGCGATCACGCCGTTGGGCATGCCCTTCTCGCGGATGCGGGCGACGAGGGCGCGCGTGTCCACGCCGGTGAGGGCGATGATGCCGCGCGCCTTGAGCCAGCGGTCGAGGGGCTCCATGGCGCGGTAGTTGGCGGCCCCCGTGACACGCGCCCGCAGCACGCAGCCGCGCACGCCGGAGCGCATGGCCAGGTTGGAGGTCTCGGTGTCCTCCAGGTTGGCACCGACGTTGCCGATGTGCGGGAAGGTGAAGGTGATGATCTGCCCGGCGTAGGAGGGGTCGGTCAGGATCTCCTGGTAGCCGGTGATGGCGGTGTTGAAGCACACTTCGCCCACCGCCGAGCCGACGGCGCCCAGTCCCTGCCCGCCGACGACCGTGCCGTCGGCCAGCACCAGCCGCCCGGTGAGGGGGGGCTCGATCCAGGGCTTGGGTGTGTCCCGGCTCACGTTCGCCTGTCTCCTGTCATCCAGCCGTCGTGATGCAGCCGTCATCTTGCCCGGTCGGGATGCGCGCCACAGATATGGGAGCGCCCGGCTGCGCGCAAATGCCCAACTCGTGAACGTCCCTGCGCGGCCATGAGCATTGACGCTCCATAGCCCAAATGCTCTTGTCCTGCCTATGGAATCTGCCGCCGCAACGCCCCCCGGCATCAGGGCCGCCAGCCTCCCCAATGTGCTCACCTATCTGCGCATCCTGGCGGTGCCGGCGGTGGCGCTGTGCCTGTTCCTGATTCCCGGCGACGCCGGCCGCTGGTGGGCGCTCGGGCTCTATCTGGCGGCCTGCTTCACCGACTGGCTCGACGGCTTCCTGGCCCGCGTCTGGCGCCAGCAGTCGGTGCTGGGGCGCATGCTGGACCCGATCGCCGACAAGCTTCTGGTGGGCACCACCCTGCTGATGCTGACCTACGACAACACCATCGACCGCTTCAATGTGGCGGCCGCGGCCATCATCCTGTGCCGGGAGATCCTGGTTTCGGGCCTGCGCGAGTTCCTGGCCGAGCTCAACGTGCGCGTCCACGTGACACAGCTTGCCAAGTGGAAGACCACGCTGCAGATGGTCGCCCTGGGCTTCCTGCTGGCGGGCGCCGCAGGCGACAGGATCGTGCCGGGCGTGACCTGGACCGGGCTGGCGCTCTTGTGGCTGGCGGCCCTGCTGACGCTGTGGACAGGGTACGACTACCTGAAGGCCGCTGTGCGCACCGCCATGGAGCGCTGAGGAGCACAACCTGGGAACGGCCGCCATGACGGTGAAGCTCCTTTACTTCGCATGGGTGCGTGAGAAGGTCGGCAGGGCGGAGGAGATCGTGGATCTGCCGGCCGGCTTGGCGACTGTCGCCGACCTCGTCGGCTGGCTCAAGGACCGGGGCCCGGAGTATGCCGAGGCGTTCGGACGGCCCGGCGTGGTGCGCGCGGCCGTCGACAAGCGGCACGTGCAGCCGGCCTCGCCCATCGCGGGCGCGCGCGAGATCGCCCTGTTCCCGCCGGTCACGGGAGGCTGAGGTGGGCGTCCGCGTGCAGCGCGAGGACTTCGACATCGGTGCCGAGGTGACGCGCCTGACGGCCGGCCGCACCGACATCGGCGCCGTCGTCACCTTCACCGGCACGGTGCGGGGCGACAACGGCCTCGTCGGCATGACGCTGGAGCACTACCCGGGCATGACCGAGGACGAGTTGGCGCGCGTGGAGGCCGAGGCGGGGGCGCGCTGGCCGCTGCTGGCGAGCCTGATCGTGCATCGCATCGGCCCGCTCAGGCCCGGCGACAACATCGTGCTGGTGGTGACGGCCTCCCCGCACCGGCAGGCCGCGTTCGAGGCCGCCCGGTTCCTGATGGACTACCTCAAGACCCGCGCGCCCTTCTGGAAGAAGGAGTTGAGCCCCGACGGCAGCGAGCGCTGGGTCGAGGCCCGCGCCGGGGACGACGCTGCGGCGGGGCGGTGGGAATAGAAATAGGGCCCGCTTCCATCAACAGTGAATTTTGGTGAGGAAACTCACTGCCCTAAGCCGTTCGCTGCACCTGCATCCCCCGTCCAGCTTCGACGGTGCCGACGAAGCGCCTCCGCACCGTCGCGAAAAACCGTGGCGGTAGAAAGCCGTAAGACACTCTCGCGTGGGTGGCAGGACGCAGGTCGGGGCCAGGCCATCTGAACTCGTTCCACTCTGACACAACGACCCACGATCGCTCGCTATCGAGCTTTAGCCGCTTCTTGACGTCTTCTGGAATCTCGACAGCCTGATGAATGTCCGTCGGCATCGTATGCGTGATCGGCAAGACCAGAACACGTGTTGTGCCATCCTCCGTGGAGAGGACTGCCGCTACTGTGGCGCAGGCCGATCCTTGACGCCTTCCTCGCGGCCCTGGCGATGCTCATCGTGCCAGAGATAGCTGTAGCGGATGACCAGGCCCGGCTCGGGCTTGGGGAGAGTGATCACGCCTGGAAGACCCCATCCCGGCCTCCCACGGCACGACGCCCCTCCCCGCGCCCCCAGAGCGGCGGGGAGAGGCGAGGGCGGGCGACAGCCGGGTAGACCGTGCGGGTCGCCGCCGCCCACCCCTCACCTCGGACGCGGGAAGCCACCAAAAGGTTCAACCACATTCCGGTCTGCCCGGATGATCGCCCCGGCGGGGGGGCGCCGGGGCGATCGGGCGGGGCAAAGCGCTGCCGTGAGCCGAGGGAGAGGCGCGAGGGGTCGGGCGCGCTTGGCTCACGGTCAGCATGATGACTCCTCTAGCATGGTCAGAACGAAAAGGGAACAAGAATTTCGAGTGCCGGCGGTGGAAAAAGATCTGCGGCGTGGCGGCGGGAATGCTACACCGCCGCCGTCGGACCTTTTCCCCCGGACGATGAGCGATTCGCGGCTGCGGAGGCCGGCAAGGAGGCGGACAAATGCCGGGACGGGCAACCGGGGCCTGCCGTCGGGCGGCGTATGCTGCGGGGATCTGGCTGCTGCTGGCGGGCGCGGCCAGCGCCTTCGACTTCAAGGACGAGGCCGGCAAGTTCACGGCCACCTTTCCGGCCGAGCCCACGCTCGACCGCCAGGAGGGCTCCTCGCCCATCGGGCCGCACGTGCACTACACCTGGGAGGTGGACGTGGATGACGACCGGCATTTCTCGGTGACCTATACCGAATACCAGACCCCGCCGATCAAGAACTACGACAAGAACATCATGGGCCTGCTGGCGGCCACCAAGGGCCGCCTGGTGAGCCAGGCCAAGCTCGATCTCGGCGGCATCGACGGGCGCGAGGTCGTCACCCTGCTGCCCGACAACGCGGTGCTGCGCCAGCGCCTGTTCCAGGTGGGCAACCGCCTCTACCAGGCCGTCTACGCGGGACCGTTCGGCACGGAGACGCGCGCCGACGTGGAGACGTTCATGGAGTCGTTCCAGCTGCTGAAGTAGCGCTGCCCGGAATGCTTCAGGGGCCAGACCCGTTCCACCCGCCGCGGATCTGCGATAGTAGGTCGGCTACGGATCGGGAGTTGCAGAATCAGCGGACGAACGACGGATGGTACTGGCCGGCGTCGCGCGCGCCTTCTCCGACGATATAGCCATCGACCTCGGCACTGCCAACACGCTGGTGCACGTGGTCGGGCGCGGCGTCATCATCGACGAGCCGTCGGTGGTGGCGGTGCTGGCGCGCGGGGCCCGCCGCGACGTGCTGGCGGTGGGTCTCAGGGCCAAGGCCATGCAGACGCGGCCGCCGCCGGAGCCGGTCGAGGTGATCCGGCCGATGCGTGACGGCGTCATCGCCGACTTCATCGCCACCGAGGAAATGCTGCGCCAGTTCATCGCCCGCGCCAAGACCATGCTCGGGTTCCGCCGGCCGCGCATCCTTGTGTGCGTACCGGCCGGGGCCACGCCCGTGGAGCGGCGCGCGGTATACGAGACGGCGCTGCAGGCGGGTGCGCGCCGCGTGCACCTGATCGAGGAGCCGGTGGCGGCAGCCGTGGGCGCGGGCCTTCCCGTGGACGGGCGGCGCGCCTTCATGGTGGTCGACATCGGCGGCGGCACCACCGACGTCGCCGTGCTGGCGGAGGGTAACGTGGTTGCGGCGCGCTCCCTGCGCGTGGCCGGCAACGCCATGGACGAGGCGATCATGCGTTACGTGCGCCGCAAGCACCGCCTCGTGGTCGGCGAGGCCAGCGCCGAGCGCATCAAGATCGAGGCGGGCACGGCGCTCGCCATGCCCAACGGGCGCGAGGTGGAGATCCACATCAAGGGCCGCGACGTGCGCGAGGGGCGCATGAAAAGCGCGGTGCTGACGCAGGCCGACATGGCCGAGGCGCTGAGCCGGGCGGTGGGCGAGATCGCCGAGTTCATCGAGCGGGCGATCGAGGACCTGCCGGCGCATGTCGCCGCCGATGTGACGGCGCAGGACATTGCGCTGACCGGCGGCGGAGCGCTGCTCGACCGCATGGACGCGGCTTTGGCGCGCCGGCTGGGCGCGACCTTCAAGGTGCCCGAGACGCCCATGCACTGTGTGATCCGCGGCAGCGCCGCCGTCCTGCACGAGCTGGACCTGCGGCAGCACCTGCTGATCGGGCCGTAGGGCGGATTAGGGCGAAGCCCGTAATCCGCCGATGTGCACGATCCGCGAGGCGCAAAAGGCGGATTACGCGGCGCTTCGCGCCGCTAATCCGCCCTACGGCCTACTACGGCATTCGGCGATTGCCGAAAGGGGCTTCCTATCAGCAACCCGGATGCGGGGGCGGCACCCCACTGGACCGGCCGGCGAATGGCGCCTAAGTCAGGGGCATGCCAGTCAAGAACACGCGCGAGGTGCCGTTGGCGCCCATGGCACCGGAGGGGGCGCCGGAGAGAGCGCCAGAGGGGGCGCAGCGGGCCGCGGCGCACCCCGTGCCGGCAGGGCCGCACGTCATCGCCCGGTACCTGAAGAACCTGCCGGGCTCGCCGGGCGTCTATCGCATGCTCGACGCGGCCGGCACCGTCATCTACGTGGGCAAGGCGCGGAATCTCAAGGCACGCGTGACCAACTACGCGCGTGCGGGCAACCACACCAACCGCATCACGCGCATGATCGCCAACACGGCGGCGATGGAGTTCGTCACGGTCCGCACGGAAGCCGAGGCGCTGCTGCTGGAAGCGAACCTCATCAAGCGCTTCCGCCCGCGCTACAACGTGCTCTTACGCGACGACAAGTCGTTTCCCTACATTCTGATCACGGGGGACCACCGCGCGCCGCAGATCCTGAAGCACCGCGGCGCGCGCAAGCGCAAGGGCGAATACTTCGGGCCGTTCGCCTCGGCCGGGGCCGTGAACCGCACCGTCAACATGCTGGAGCGGGCGTTCCTGCTGCGCTCCTGCTCGGACGCCGTGTTCGACAGCCGCACCCGGCCGTGCCTGCTCCATCAGATCAAGCGCTGCTCGGCGCCGTGCACCGGCGAGATCGGCCTGGAGGACTACAACGCGCTGGTCGGCGAGGCGGTGCGCTTCCTGCGCGGCGAGAGCCAGAACGTGCGCGAGATGTACCAGCGGCTGATGCAGGAGGCCTCCGACCGGCAGGACTACGAGCAGGCAGCCAGGTACCGCAACCGCCTGTGGGCGCTCGCGCACGTCACCGCCGACCAGGCCATCAACCCGGAGGGCATCGAGGAGGCCGACGTATTCGCCGCCCATCAGGACGGCGGGCAGACCTGCGTGCAGGTGTTCTTCTTCCGCTCCGGCCAGAACTGGGGCAACCGCGCCTACTTCCCGCGCGCCGACAAGTCGATCGGCGTGGAGGACGTGCTGGAGAGCTTCATCGCCCAGTTCTACGACGACAAGCCGGTGCCGCGGCTGCTCCTGCTCTCGCACGCGCTGCCCAACCGCGAGCTGCTGGCGGACGCGCTCTCCACCAAGGCCGAGCGCAAGGTGGAGGTCCGCGTTCCCCAGCGCGGCGCCAAGACCGGCGTGGTGGAGCACGCGCTGCAGAACGCGCGCGAGGCGCTCGGCCGCAAGCTGGCGGAGAGCTCGTCGCAGCGCACGCTGCTGG
>DATBKR010000507.1:0-9957 GCA_036555805.1 Hyphomicrobiaceae bacterium
TTGGCGCAGAGCATCAAGCGAGGCGGCCAGCTCAAGATCGCCTGGATCGATACCGTCGACACCCTCGATCCGCATTTCACCTCGTCGCTCGGTGCCATCAAGATCCACGACAACATCTACAGCGGCATCCTGAAGGTCGACTTCGACGGCCAGCGCGTGTCGTTCAAGCCCGACCTCGTCGAGAAATGGGACATGCCGGACCCGACGACGCACCTGCTCACCCTCCGTCCCGGCGTGAAGTTTCACGACGGCGAGGAGTGCACAGCCGAGTCGATCAAGTGGAACCAGGAGCGGCTGCGCGATCCGCAAGTGAAGTCGCCGCACGGCTGGAAGCTCGCCGATCTCGACAAGATCGAGGTGCAGGACAAGCTGCGGCTGAAGATCACGTTCAAGCGGCCTTATCAGTTCCTGCCTGTCGCCTGGACGGGCAGTACCGGTCGTGCCGGTACGATCGTGAGCCCCAAGGCCGTAGAGAAGTACGGGCGCACCTTCGGCCGTCACCCCGTGGGCACGGGGCCGTTCAAGTTCGTGGAGTGGATCGAGAACGACCGCATCGTGCTCGAGCGCAACCCGGACTACTTCGCAATGGGCGCCGACGGCAAGGCTCTCCCCTATCTCGATCGCCTCACCATGCAGCTTATTCGGGAGAGCTCGACTGCGGTCGGTGCGCTGATGGCCGGCGAGGTCGACGGCATGGACCTCATTCCGTTCCAGTTCGTCCCGATGCTTGAGAAGAACCCGGCGATCAGCGTCGTGGGGGGTGTCGAGGGCAACTACACCTACATCGGGATGAACAACCGCAAGCCGCCCTTCGACGACGAGGCGCTGCGCCAAGCGGTATCGTTCGCCATCGACCGCACCCCGATCATCCAGCAGGCCTACTTCGGCGCCGCCATCCAGTCCTGCAGCGCGGTCTCGCCGCCGATGAGCAACTTCTACAACCCCGACCAGTGCTCCAGCAAGCGCGCCCAGTACTTCGACCTGGAGAAGGCCAAGGCGCTGCGGGCCAAATCGAAGCACCAGGGGGATGTGGACGTCGAGTGGATGGTGGTCGGCCAGTATACTGGCTCCGGCGGGGTCGGGCCGCGCATGGCCGAGCTGGTCCAGCCGATGTTGGCGAAGATCGGGGTCAAGGTCCGTATCCAGCTCTACGAGTCGGCCACTTGGCACAAGAAGCGAAACACGGGCGACTTCGAGATGTATGACGAAGGCTGGGTCGCCGACCTGGACCCCGATGAAACGATCTACCCAGAGTGGGTGACCGGCAAGCCCTGGAACTTCGTCGGCTACCACAACGCGGAGTTCGACAAGCTGGTATCCGAGGCCGAGTACGAGCCGGACGTGCCCAAGCGCAAGGCCCTCTACGACAAGGCCGACTTGCTGCTGGCGCAGGATGCACCCTGCGCTTTCATCGCGCACTTCAAGGTGTTCAAGGCGCTCAGCCGCAAGGTCCAGGGGTTCAAGTACATTCCGGCCGACTCCATGCGGTTCGACGCGGTGCACCTGTAGTAGCGCAGGCGGGGACGATTGGGATGCTGCAGTACGCTCTCAACCGTCTCCTGCACACCGTCGTGCTGCTGTTTCTCATCTCCGTGTTCGTGTTCGGCCTCATGAAGATGGCGCCGGGCGATCCCGTAGTGGTGATGCTGGGCGCCGACTACAATCCGGAGTCGTACGCCAAGCTGTATCACGAGCTGGGCTTCGACCGTTCGGTGGTGACGCAGTACGCGATCTGGGTCTGGCGGTTCGTGCAGGGCAATTGGGGCGTTTCGTACATCTCCGGGGCGCCGGTCGCGAAGCTCGTGCTGCACGACGCGCTGCCAGTGACGCTGTACCTGTCGTTCTGGTCGCTGGTATTCGCCCTGCTGATCGCCATTCCCTCCGGCATCGTGGCAGCGCTGCGCCGCAATACCTGGGTCGACTACGCAGGCATGGGGCTGGCGATCTTCTTCAACTCGTTCCCGTCGTTCTACCTGGGGATCGTGCTCATCTGGATCTTCGGCGTGTCGCTCGGCTGGTTTCCGACCATGGGCTATGTGTCGCCTGCCGAGGACCTGCCGGGCAGCCTGCTGCACATGATCCTTCCCGCGTTCACCCTGGGGGCCTGGTACGCCGGCCTCATCGCACGCATTACGCGCTCCAGTCTGGTCGATGTGCTGAACCAGCCCTACATCAAGGTGGCACGAGCCAAAGGCGTCGAAGGACGCGCCGTCGTCTACAAGCACGCCCTGCGCAACGTGCTGATCCCGGTGGTCACCATCGTGGGCCTGCAGCTCGGGGGCATGCTCCGCGGGGCGGTGATGACCGAGACCGTGTTCGCCCTGCCCGGCATCGGCCGCCTCGTGACCATCGCCGTCCTCAACCGTGAGTACCAGCTGGTGCAGGCCACGGTCATGGTGATCGCCATCATGTTCATCTTCATCAATCTCATGGTCGACATGCTCTACCGGTTCCTGAACCCGCGAATGCGGGAGGTCTGATGGTCCATATCCCCCGGCACGACGGGACCGCGCCGGTGTCTGAACCGGCGGATGCAGGCGGGCCGATGGCACGCGTGGCGGGCGCGCTCGCGGCGGCCCCGTCGGAGCGGCGTATTACTCCGACGCGGCTCATGTGGCTGCGCTTCTCCGCCAACCGCGGCGCCCTTGGCGGCGCCATCGTGGTCGCGCTGTTTGTGGTCGTCTCCGCCCTGGCCCCATGGATCGCGCCACACGACCCCCTGACCCAGCACTACGACGCGGCGTTCCAAGGGCCTTCATGGACGCACTGGCTCGGCACGGACAGCTTCGGCCGCGACATGCTCAGCCGCATCGTCTACGGCGTGCGCATCTCCTTCGTGGTGGGCTTCGCGTCGGTGGGCATCGCGATGGTGGTCGGCGTCGTCATGGGGCTCGCCGCCGGATACTACGGCGGCCTGGTCGACGCCATCCTCATGCGCGTCGTCGACGGCCTGCTTTCGTTCACGCCTCTGGTCCTGGCCATCGCCTTGATCGCCGTGCTCGGCCTGGGGCTGCAGAACGTCGTGATCGCGCTCGCCGCCACCTTCGCCGGCATGTTCGCCCGGGTGACGCGGGGAGACGTGCTCAACATCAAGAACGAACCTTACGTGGAGGCCGCGCAGCTCATGGGCGTGAGGGGCGTCGGCGTGATTGCGCGCCATCTCCTGCCCAACGTGTTGTCGCCGATCATCGTGCAGTTCGGCCTGAACCTCGCCGTGGCGATCCTGCTCGAGTCGGGCCTGTCGTTCCTCGGCCTTGGTGTACCGCCGCCCGAGCCCGACCTCGGGCTTATGATCGCCGAGGGCCGCGGCTTCATCGTCATGGCGCCGTGGATCTCGGGCTTCCCGGGTCTCGCTTTGGTTGTCATCATCGTCGGCCTCAATCTGTTCGGCGACGGATTGCGCGACGCCCTCGATCCCAAGGCACAGATCTCGTGAGCGACGCCGTTCTGCAGGTCGACCACCTCAACGTCGGGTTCCACACGCCGGGCGGGCTCGTCAACGTCTTGCGCGATGTGTCTTTCTCCGTCCTCGAGCAGGAGACTCTCGGCGTTCTGGGCGAGTCCGGCGTCGGCAAGAGCGTGCTGGCCGACGCATTGCTGGGCCTCGTGCCGAGCCCGCCTGGCCAGGTGACGGGCCGCGTGCTCTACCGCGGGCGCGATCTCAACACGCTGCCCGAGGCCGAGCTGACCAAGATCCGCGGCAAGGACATCGCGATGATCTTCCAGGACCCGACCTCGGCGCTGAACCCGGTGTTCCGCGTCGGCGTGCAGGTCGCGGAGCCGCTGGAGATTCACCAGAATGTCGGCCGCCGCGGTGCGCTCGCCAAGGTCATCGACCTGTTCCGGCGCGTTGGCATCCCCGCCCCCGAGGCGCGGGTGGCGAGCTATCCCCACCAGTTCAGCGGCGGCATGCGCCAGCGCGTCGTTATCAGCATGGGCATTGCGTGTCAGCCGCGCCTGCTCGTCGCGGACGAGCCGACCTCGTCGCTGGACGTGACAATCCAGGCCCAGATACTGGAGCTGATCCGCGACCTCGTGCGTGAGCTGGCGACAGCGGTGGTCTACATCTCCAACGACCTCGCCGTCATCTCGCACATGTGCCAGCGCGTGCTCATCCTCTACGCCGGACAGGTCGTCGAGGAAGGGCCCGTCGACGTCGTTTTCCGCACGCCGAAGCATCCATACACGCGGGGGCTGCTCGGCTCGGTCCCGCGGCTGGGTGCCCGCCGCCTCGACCCCATCCCCGGACAGTTACCGACGCTGAGCGAATATGTTCCGGGCTGCAGGTTCTATCCGCGCTGCCCGTTGCCGGAAAAGGACGACGAATGCGGGCGGTCGCGCCCGCTGCTGGAGCCCGCGGCTGCCGCCCACCGCGCCGCCTGCTGGAAGGTGCATGGACGTGCCGGCTGACCGCATCGCATCGGCCTCCGATGCCGTCCTGCTTCGGCTTGCCGGGCTGGTTAAGCACTTCGAGGTTCCGGCGCCCCTCACGGTCCGCACCATGGTGCGGCGCCCGGCACCGCGGGTGGTGAAAGCGGTCGACGGGGTCGATCTCGACATCCATCGAGGCCGTACCATCGGCCTGGTCGGCGAATCCGGCTGCGGCAAGACCACGATCGGCCGGCTCGTCATGCGAGCCGTCACGCCGACGGCGGGCGCGATTGTGTTCGACGGGGACGACGTCGCCCAACTCACGGGACCGCCGCTGTTCGCCTACCGGCGCCGGGTGCAAATCGTCTACCAGGACCCCTTCACTTCGCTGAATCCGAGGATGACCATCCGGAGGATCATCCGTGAGCCACTCGACGTCCATGGCATCGGCGCCCCCTCAGAGCGCGACGACCGGGTGGTCAAGCTGATGACGCGCGTCGGCGTCAACGCCAATTACGCCGATCGCTACCCCCACGAGTTCAGCGCCGGCCAGGTCAAGCGCGTGGCTATCGCCCGCGCCATCGCCGTGGGCCCCGATTTGCTGGTGGCCGATGAGGCCGTCTCGGGACTCGACGTGTCCGTCAAGGCGCAGATCCTGAACCTGCTGGCCGACCTGCAGGACGAGATGGGTCTGACCTATCTTTTCATCTCGCATGACCTCGGCGTCGTGCAGTACCTCTGCCACACGGTCGCGGTCATGTACCTCGGCCGTATCGTCGAGCTCGGCACGTCCGAGGAGATCTTCACACGCCCTCAGCACCCCTACACCGTGGCGCTGCTCCACAGCTTCCCCCGAATGAAGGGCGAGTCGTCGGAATTCCAGCTTAAGGCCACCCTGCGCGGCGAGATCCCGAGCCCCATCGATGTGCCCTCGGGCTGCCGCTTTCACACCCGCTGCGCCATCGCGCGGGCGGAGTGCGCGCGCAATGAGCCGGCCGTGCGCGAGGTGACCGCGGGACACTGGGCGGCGTGCACGTTTCCGGGCGAGGCACATTGAGCGGTGAGGCCCGGCGCCACCGCCGAGGTTTGCCCGTCCGCGAAGAATACCGACATGCCCTCATATCGGAGTTCCGCGCACAAAGGGGGAGACGCGAGCCTTCGCCTGCGCTCGATCGTTTCTATGGGCTTGGGACTGCTCGCCAATCTGGCGTTCGGGCCCGTATATTGGACGTTGGCAACGGGGCTTCGTCCTTTGCAGGGCCTCAAAGCCGTTGCAAAGTCGCCAGTTCTGCAGTGATGCATCGTATAGGCACCATCAGGCGTCGGTAGGGTAGCGTCAGTGGGGGGAGCGTATGAGTAGGCGCGATATTTGCCGCCGGGGTCGGCGTGTGGCGATTGTCGCCCCTGCGATTGTTGCCGCGCTGTCGATGGTTCCATCGGGTGGGTCGGCTCAGACACAGCTGCCCGGCATCGTCGTGGTGGCGCCGACGCCGCTGGCCGGAAACAGCACCAAGAAGGGAGGCGGCGCCCCGGCGGCATCCGCAGAAGGGCCTTCAGCGCCCACGAGCGTCGACCCTACCCTCATCGACCGTGACAAGGTGCCGTCCAATGCCGAGATCATGACGTCGACGGGTTTCGACCATGTGTATTCACCCACGTTTCTCGATGCCTTGAATCGCGGGCTGCCCGGCGTCTCGCTCAGCGACCGGACCGGCAATCCGTTCCAGCGGGACCTGAACTACCGCGGCTTTACGGCGTCGCCCGTGCAGGGAACTCCGATAGGCATCGCGGTCTATCAGAACGGCGTGCGCATCAACGAAGCGTTCGGCGACGTGGTCAACTGGGACTTCATCCCGGAGAAGGCGATCGACAGGGCGACGCTGTTCCCGAGCAACCCGGTGTTCGGCCTCAACGCGATCGGCGGCGCGCTGAGCCTGCAGATGAAGAACGGCTTCACCTATCAGGGCACCGGGGTCGAGCTGTTCGGCGGCTCCTTCGGGCGCATCCAGGGCAGCGTGGAGACCGGCGTGCAGAAGGGCAACTACTCCGCCTACGCGGTGCTCGAATCCGCCTATGACCGAGGCTGGCGCCACTTCGCTTCCTCGTCGCACGTGAACCGCATGTACATGGACATCGGCGCCCGCACCGACCGGAGCGAGTTCCACATCAACTTCACGGGCGCCGACAACATACTCGGCAACGTGGCCGCCACGCCGGTGGAGATGCTGAAGCAGAGCTGGTCCAGCGTGTATACGTGGCCGCAGACGACGCACCTTCAGCTCGCGTTCCTCAACGCGACGCTGAACCACAGATTTTCAGACACCTGGTCGTTCCAGGGCAACCTCTATTACCGCGGGTTCCGGCAGAGCCACACCGACGGCAACGGCACGGATGCGCAGCCCTGCGAGGCCGACGCGTCCCTCCTGTGCCTCGGCGAGGACGACTCGCTCATCGACGGCAAGAACGTGCCGAACAACCTCGGCGACGGCTTCCTCGGCGAGATCGACCGCAACCGGGTTTCGACCGACAGCTTCGGCGGCACTGCCCAGCTCACCAGCACGAGCAAGTTGGCCGCCCATGTCAATCAGTTCGTCATGGGCGCAAGCGTCGATCGCGGCCTCGGCCGGTTCAGCGCGACCAGCGAGCTCGGCACGATCGATCCCGCAACCCTGTTCGTGAAGGGCACGGGCGTCTTCATCGACAACTTCGACGCCGGCCTTTCCCCGGCCGACCTGCACGCGCTCAATACCTACCTCGGCATCTACGCAACCGATACCTTCGACGTGACGAACCGGCTCTCGATCACGGTGGGCGGGCGCTTCAACCTCGCCCAGATCGGCCTGCGCGACCAGACCGGGGAGAACGGCCTCCTCAACAGCGACAGCCAGTTCCAACGCTTCAACCCGGTGGTCGGCGCGACCTACAAGCTGGCCCCCGGGCTGACGGTCTACGGCGGCTATTCGGAAGCCAACCGGGCGCCGACGCCGCTCGAATTGGGCTGCTCCGACCCGAACCACCCGTGCATGATCGACAGCTTCCTGGTGGCCGACCCGCCGCTCGAGCAGGTGGTGTCGCACACTGTTGAAGCCGGCCTGCGCGGCGGGTCCGGAAACGACGCCAAGAGCGGGCGACTGACGTGGAGCTTCGGCCTGTTCCGGGCCCTTTCCGACGACGACATCATCGAGGTGGCGAGCCCGCTGGGGGTGCAGAACTTCGGCTTCTTCCAGAACGCCGGAAAGACGCTGCGGCAGGGTTTGGAGGCAAAGCTCGACTATAGCCGCGGACCCTGGAGCATCTACGCCAACTACACCTTTGTCGACGCCACGTATCAAAGCGCAGAGACGCTCTTCTCCCCAAACAATCCGAATGCTTTGACCACCAGCGAAGGCGTTGAATTTGTCAACGTCAAGGCGGGTGACCACATCCCGGGAATACCGGCGCACCGCTTCAAGGTTGGCGCCGAATATGCCATGACGAATGCGTGGAAGGTCGGCGCCGACCTCTACGCGGTAGGAAGCCAGTATCTCATTCACGACGACACCAACGAAAGCCCGAAGGTGCCCGGCTACGCGGTCCTGAACCTGCACACCTCCTATCGGCTGACGCCGAACGTCGAGCTGTTCGGCATCGTCAACAACGTGTTCAACCATCAGTACTACCTGCAGGGCACGTTCTTGGAAGCAGGCGGCTTCACCAGCGCCAGCGGCGGGCCCAACCTCCTGGAGTCGCTGCAAGGCCCCACCTTCGTGCCCGGCATGCCGCTTGCCGCCTATGCCGGCATAAAAGCGAAGTTCTAAGGCCGGGCTTGCGTCAGAGCCATCGGCCTCTCGATTCAAGCCCATCGAAAAGAGCAGCCGGCGGGACCACGAACGGTCGTCCATCCCCGGATACCCGATTGGCGGCCACGCGGCATCCGTAGGCCGGACAGCACGTCGTCCCGCAGCACCTCCTCGGGAGGACCGGCCCTGGCCACGCGGCCACGTGCCAGCAGCACCAGGTGGTTGGCGGTGGCAGCGGCGAGATTGACATCGTGCTGTGGCGTGGCCTGGGATGGCGAGTCCGTGAAAAGCATCAAGAATGGGCGTTGGCGGGCCTGCGACAGGGGCGGCGCCCAGTGCTGCTCGCCCCACTCCTTCCGGCACACGGCAGTCCGCTGGATGTGGCGCAGCGGGGTGCCACATATGGGTTCCGCCTTGGGAGGTTGCGGCGCGGCTGGGTGATAGTGTAGGGAAGGACTACGCGATCACCGAACGTTACGCGTTCTACAGCCCGGACTATCTTAACAGGGCTGTTGAGGCGCGCTCATCCGGCGGATCGTGAACAGGCCAGTTGCAGGCCAGGCACACGAAAAACAAGCGCACGAAAAACAGGCGCACGAAAAAAGTGAGCAAAGCCGCAGTAGCTCAGAGGTAGAGCAACGCATTCGTAAAGCTCCCCTGGACAAAATTCCCAGGTAAAATCAGGTGCTTATGGAAGCAATGGGTGGCCTGTAAAAGGGCGAAAAAGCCCATTCTGTGCCACTTGGAAAAATTAGGGCGCAGGCGGAACAGGCCAGTTGCGGGCCAGTCAGCCCGGTGCGGTCGCGACCGTAAGACCACACTGCGCGGTCGAGGCAACAACACAAGTTGCATGGGGGTCTTGCGGCAGCGATCGACACCCGAAGGGCCGAGACCCGCAACGCGGGGCTCGGTCGCGCGGGCCTTCCGGCCCGCGCGATGAGAGCGCGACCCTCGCCCGCAGGGCGAGGGGGCCGCCCAAAACACCTGGCTCATCTGCACTGCGTCTGCCTCTTGCAATGTACGGCCATTACCCGTACATATCGTGTCATGTCCACCGTTCAGACCAAGACCACCCGCCTCGAAGCCCGCGTCAACCCGGAAGCGCGCGATACCCTCGCACGTGCCGCCGAGATCCAGGGTCGGTCGCTGAGCGATTTCGTTGTTTCCGCCGCGCTCGACGCAGCGCAACGGGTCATCGCCGACACCGAGGTGATCCGGCTCTCGCGTGAGGCGAGCGAGGCGCTTGCGGCCGCGCTCATCAAGCCCCCGGCGCCCAACAAGGCACTGCGGCGCGCATCAGCCCGGCACCGGCGCCTGATCGTGTCCGGGTGAGTGGGCGCCGGTATCGTATCGAACCCCTGTCGAGCGGACACGACCGCAAGGACTTCACCTGCGGCGCCGAGGCGCTGGACCGGTACATTCGCACGCAGGCCACGCAGGACCTCCGCCGGCGCGTTGCCACGTGCTTCGTAGCGGTCGAGGAAGGCAGCAACGCCGTGGTGGGGTTCTACACCCTCGCCGCAACCAGCCTCGTCCTGACAGACCTGCCCGAAGACCAGGCCAAGAAGCTGCCACGCTATCCGGCGATCCCCGCGATCCTGCTCGGCCGCCTAGCCGTGTCGACGGCGGTCAAGGGGCAAGGTCTCGGGGCCAGGGTGATTCAAAGAACCGCACCCATGGGGTGCTGACAAGGCCGGCAAATCGGATTCTATCGCATGGTCACCAGCTTGGAGGTGGCGGCGATGGGCAGAACATTGTGGGGTGCGCTCGGCGAGGTGCCGGATAGGCGAGGTTTACAGGGCCAGCA
>DATBKR010000508.1:0-8367 GCA_036555805.1 Hyphomicrobiaceae bacterium
GGCTGGGATAGTCCCGCGGGTCCAGCGTCTGCAGGGCACGCCGCATGTCGTGCAGCGGGGCGTAGGGGTAGAGCCCGATCAGCGCCTCGGTCTCACCGACGTTCTGGTAGACCGAGCGCATGTTGTCGATGGTCTCGGACAGCCTGCAGAACGTGGCCAGGTATTGCTCCAGGGTGGGCCGCTCCAGCTGCGTGTAGGTGAAGAGGGCGGACTTGGCGGCGATGATGTCGCGCCACTCCTCCTTCAGCGCCTCGATGAAGGTCTGGCGCTTCTGGTAGACGTTGGCGACGTAGGCGACGCCGCCGGTGGCGATGAGCAGCGACATGTCGCGCAGGAACTCGTAGGCATCCTTGAGCAGCGCCTCGGCGCCGGTGCCCGCGACGAACGGGATGTGGTCGGCGATCTTGGCGAAGACCGAGACGCCGAGCACGACGACGAGCAGCAGGTAGATGCGGCGCAGGGTGCGCCTGAGCGTGGATCTGGTCACTGGCGGGTCCCCTCCGCGGCCGCTCAGGCGAGCAGGGCCGCTGCCGAGCTGTGTAGCATCGGACGGTATCCGGCCGAAAGTACGGCAACGATCGAGGGCGGCGTCAGCACTTCGACATCCTCGTTGAGCATCGACGGCATCACCAGCGATGTGTACCCGGACGGGTGCCACACCAGCAGGCTGGCGCCGACCACGACGCACGCGCGCGGCTCGCCGCCGCACCGGCCGTAGCGGATGAAGGAGCCGTTGGGAAGGTCGGCGCGGCGGGCGCGGAACGTGCGCTTCCGGCGGTGGGAATCGAGGCGCTCGGCGTGCAGCGCCTCGTCCATGGCGGGCGCGCGCTCGCGCTCCGTCCGGCCCTGGGTCCTCGCCCACAGCTCGGCGAAGCGCTCGGCATCGGCGCGGCGGCATTCGAAGCAGGGACGATGGCCGGCGGCGAGCGCGGTGGCCTCATCCAGGAAGAACAGCTCCGTGTAGCCGTTGGGCTGCATCACCTCGCGGTGGCGGTGGTTGAACTCGAGCACGCACGCGATCCACTGCCTGCTGGCCCAGCGGCGCCCGCCAAGCGTGCGGTCAGGCCGATGGATGGCCCCGCCGCGGTTGCCCATCATGAGCCCACGGTGCGGCGTTGCGACGATCTCGCCCTCTGGCGTGACGCGGTTCTGGAGCGGCATGGGTACCATCTCTACCGCGAAACCGCGCCCGTGGCCTGCCGATTCTGCCTCCGGCCAGTGCCGGGGGTCGGCCGCAGTGCGATCCGCCGCCTTGCCTGCAAGCCGCGATCCTTGCGGCGCCTGCGATGCCCGGCCGCTGCCGCATCGCCCTCGCGGGTCGCCGGCGCCCAGCTATGTCACCAACGGATGCAGGGCCTGCCCATCACGGAACAACGGCAGCCTCCCCGCCAGGGTGTCGAGACCCCACACGTGGCCTGCCCCCTTGTACATGAGATAGCCGAGAACGCTGGCATACACGATGTGGTAGTCGACGATGAAATTGTTGCGGTTCTCGATGTAAGGAAAGTCCATGTGCGCCAGCCAGTAGAGCAGCATCAGCAGGATGCCGAACCCCGCGCTGATGCGGACCATCAGACCGGCCAGCAGGGACAGGCCGATGAGCAGGTGCCCGTACCCGACCAGAAACGTGACGATGGGTGCCAGGGCGGGCGTGGTGAAGATCGCGAAGAAGTCGTGGAAGGTCTTGGTGCTGTTCAGGAAGCCAACCACGCTCCAGCCGGGCACGATGACCTGGTGGGAGGCCGCGTACAAGAACGTCCACGCCATGAGCATGCGGAGCAGAAAGATGAAGCGCTTCTCGCCGATGGGTTGCATTGCGCCCACTCCCCTGTGTTGATTGTTTCTGAGCACTGGTCTGACTTCGGAAAGGCGGTGGTGCTTGATGCGCCGCCGCTCCGCCTCGCCTGCTTAATCGGTGCCCGCACGAGGCGAATTGATGCGCGTCAATTCGGATTGCGCGGGTTCCCTCGGCGGCATGGGTGGAACCGAGACCGGACTGGTCAGCCCGACGGATTGCGCAGGACGACGCACGCGCCTCCGGCGGCACGCAGTTTCACGCAGAGAGCGTCCGCGCCAGTCCGGCTCTTCTCCGAGACGCGCACGATGTATCTGGTGGCGCTGCGCCGGCCGGGAAGGCGTCCGCGCAGCACCAGTGGCAGCCGGTCGCCCAGAACGGGCTCGTACTGGCGCCGCAGCTGTTCGTAGGTGGCGAGCGCCCGTCCCTCCGACCAGTTGGCGGTGAGCTGCACGCCCCAGGGGCCCCAGGCCGGGCTTGCCCTCAAGACCGGGCGGGCGCGCAGGCTGGCGGCGATCAGGCGGCGGAGTTCGGCGCAGTCCACCTTCAGGGGAGCATCGGCGAGCTGCGGCGGTTCCTGCGACGCCCAGGCCTCCGCGCTGTGACCGGTGATGGCCAGCACGTAGGCGCGCGTCTCGTCGGGAAGGCCGCGGCGGCCGGCGAGCCAGGCCTCTACCCGGCCGGGTCCGGCATTGTAGGCCGCCATGGCGAGCCCCAGGTTGCCGCGAAACGTCGTGCGCAACTCGGCCAGGTAGCTGGCCGACTCGCGCAGCGCCGTCAGCGGTTCCAGCGGGTCGGCAAGCCCGCGCCCCGACGCCGTGCGGGGCATGAACTGGGCAATGCCCAGCGCCCCCTTGGGGCTGACCGCAGCGGGGTTGAACCGGCTCTCCTGCCAGATGAGACGCGTGAAGAGGTGGACGGGAAGCCCGTTGTCGGCGGCGGCCTGCACGAGGACGCGGCAGATGCCGTCGGCGTCGGTGTGCGGCCTGGCCTCCGCCTGAGTTTCGGCAGCGGCGCCGACGATGCCCTGCGGCTCGGCTGCTGCCGGGTGCGCCTGCAGCATGACGAGCGCGACCACCGTTGGCGCGAGCGCCGGGCGCAGGCAGCCGCGCATATTCGCCGAGTACGAGGCGTTGGGCCGAGCACCCATCTTTGTGCAAACCTCACGGGATGGTGGTAGCGTGCCGATAGCGAACCCGAATGGCTACAAGCGGGCATCCGGCGCGTGGCGTCCAGCCGGAGGCGTCAACAAGGTGGACGGCGCCGGCGCTGCCGGTGCGCCGGCCGCGCCCTGGGGCTGTGCAAGGGAGACGGGCGGATGGCGGACGCGGCCGTGAGCGTGCGTCTCGATGAGCGGCCCTCGGGGCCGGTCGGGTTCGTCACGGTGCACAACCAGCGCCGGCTCAACTGCCTCTCGACGCCGCTCATTCTGGAGCTGTGCGCGGCCTTTGCGCGGCTCGCCAAGGAGGAGCGGCTGCGCGCGGTTGTCCTGTCGGGGGCTGGCGACCGCGCGTTCATCGGCGGGGCGGACCTTAACGAGCTGGCCTCGCTCAACCCCGACACGGCGCGGCTGTTCATCACCCGGCTGCACCAGGCCTGCCAAACCATCCGCGACTGCGCCGTGCCGGTGATCGGCCGCATCGGCGGTTTCTGCCTGGGTGCCGGCCTGGAGGTGGCCGCGAGCTGCGACTTCCGCGCCGCCGCTGACAGCGCGCAGTTCGGCATGCCCGAGGTGCACATGGGCATTCCGTCGGTGATCGAGGCGGCCCTGCTGCCCGGCCTCGTCGGCTGGGGCAGGACGCGCGAGATGCTGCTGACCGGCGCCCTCTATTCCGCCGGCGAGGCGCTGGCCATGGGCCTGGTGGAGAAGGTGGCGCCGGCTGCCCGCCTCGATGCCGCCGTGGAGGAGTGGATCGGCGCCGTCTGCCGGGCCCAGCCGGCCGCCGTCCGGGCGCAGAAGGCGCTCATCAACCGCTGGGAACGCGTCTCCGTGGCCGAGGGCGTCCTGGCCGGCATCGACGCCCTCTCGGATGCCTACGAGACCAGCGAGCCGCAGACCGCCATCGCCGCGCATTTCGCGAGGAGGAGGCCGTTGGACGACGCCTGAGCCTGGGATAGGTCGAGGAACCAACGGGCCCTCCGGTTGCGCCGCGCCGAGGACGCCAGTGGCAGGGCCCGCGCAGGATGGCAGCGACGATTCAGGCGGCTTTCATCCGACGACCGCGCATCCATTCCCAAGCGATGGCGGCGAGTGCAAGCGCGAATCCGACAACGTTGAGCCAGATCGCCGCAGTGAACATCGGCGGCTGCACCAGCAGGCACAGCGCGATCGCGGCGTAGCCGATGCGGAACGGCCAGGAGATGCCGCGCTGGAAATGGCCGACCGCGGTCAGCGTTCCCATGAAGATGCCGGTCAGCGACAGCGTCAGTCGAACGACGATCGACAGCCAGTCGCCCTGCATGATGAGCTCGGGCGAGTAGGCATAGAGGAACGGCTGGAAATAGGCGCACCAGCTCAGCCGGGTGGACAGCCAGCTCGTCTTCCACTGGTCGGATTGCGCGATGGTCGCGGCTGCGAACGACGCGAGCGCGACGGGCGGCGTCACCATGCCGAGGATGCCGTGATGCAGCACGAACATATGCGCCTGCATCGGCAGGATGCCGCCTTGCACAAGGGCGGGCGCGGCGAGCGTCGCGAGGATGATGTAGACGCCGGTGGTCGGCAGCGGCAGACCGAGGATGAAGGCGGCGAACGCGGTGATGATGAGCAGCAGCGCCAGCGAGCCGCCGCTGATCGTCAGCAGTTGCTGGGTGAGCGAGAACGCGACGCCCGTCAGGCTCATGGCCCCGATCAGGATGCCGGAGATCGCCGTGATGGCGATGATGTCGACCAGCGCCCCACCGGCGCCCACGACAGCCGAGAGGACCTCCGACGGCCGCGCACGCTTGCCCTTATTGGGTACGATCAGCACCAGCAGGATCAGCGCGCCGATCCCCCACAACGCGGCCTTCTCCGCTTCCATGTGCCAGCCGAGCAGGCACCAGATCAGCACAACGAACGGCACCAGGAACTGCCAGCCGTTGCGCAGCACCTGGCCCGCACGCGGCAGGCTCGCGCGCGGCTGGCCGCGGATGCCGAGCTTCGCCGCCTCCAGATCCACCTGCATGAACAGCGCGACATAGAACAACAGCGCCGGAATGATCGCGGCGATCGCCACCTCGGCGTAGGGCACTTGCAGGTATTCGGCCATCAGAAACGCGGCGGCGCCCATCACCGGCGGCGCGACCTGGCCGCCGGTCGATCCGACCGCTTCGACCGCTGCGGCTATTTCCTTCGGGAAGCCGGCGCGCTTCATCAGCGGAATCGTGATGGTTCCGACACTCGCGACGTTGGCGACGGCGCTGCCCGACATCATGCCGAAGAAGGCCGAGCCGGCGACCGCGATCTTGGCTGCGCCGCCGCGGAAATGGCCCATCAGGGACGCGGCGATGTCGGCGAAGAAATCGGCGCCGCCGCAGCGCGACAGCACATGCCCCATCACAACGAAGGGCGTCACGACCTGTACCGCGATGGAGAGCGGCCCGCCAAGCAGCGCATTGGTGTCGATGGCGAGATAGACCATCAACCGGCTCAGCGCGACCGGACGGGCGGCGAAGGCTTCCGGCAACAGGTAGCCGAACAGCGCGTGCGCGCACAGCAGGAGCACGATGACGATGAGCGCCCAGCCGGTGACGCGGCGGCTCGCCTCGAACACCAGCAGCACGACGACGGTCGCGAGCGCGACGCCCCACCACGGGCGAGCGACCAGTTCAACGATCAGCGCCTGATAGCGGATGGCGATATAGGTGCAGGACGCCAAGGCGGCGGCCGCGAGTACCATATCGATCGGTCCCGCGACGGCGATCTTCTTCTCGATCACCCTGGCAGCGACGGCTTCCTCGCCGGTGTCGCCGAACAGCGGAAAGGTAAGAAATGTCAGCGCCAGCGACACGCCGAGGGCCGCGATCAGAACCTGCTCGGTGAACAGCCCGATCTGCAGGTAGGCGGGAACGTCGAGAATCCACAGCGCGACAATGAGGACGATCGCCGCTCGCAATGCCGTGGTGAGCGCATTGAGGAAGTTCGGTGTAAGCATCGCGTTGGCTTAGCAGGTGGTGATGGCGGTTCCTGGCCCGGGTGAAGGCTCCGACCACCCGCGGGAAGTCGGCGCCTGGATTGCGGAAGAAACAGTCGACGCCGTGGCCGATCAGCGCGCGCAGAAAAGCTTCGGCGGCAATCGCCGGCCGGTCACCGAGAGCAGTCGGGGCCACGGCCATGCGATCGCCGGCTCAATCCGCAGGCTTACTTGGTTTCCTTGATGCCCTTCTCGCCGTAGTAGGCCTTGGCGCCGTCGTGATAGGGCACCTCGATGTTGTTGTACAACCGCGCCACATCCATCCCCTTGAACAGCGGATGCGCTTGGCCGAGCGCGTTCTTGTTGCTCGCCAGGATGTCCGTGATCTTCTTGACGACCTCGGGCTTCACCTTGCTGCTGGCGAACACCGTGTAGTCATACTGCATGACGTAGATCGGTTCTTTCACGCCGGCATAGCGCGGCGAGGGCTCGGCCTTCGCGATATAGGCCGTGCGGAACTCCTTCTTCAACCCGGCCAGCGCTTCGGGCGTGTTGGGCAGCGTGACGTAGCGGATGCCGACGGCGGCGTCGGCTTCCGACACCTTGCCGCTGCCGAGCGCGAAAGTGGTGATGTCGGCGCGCCCGCCGATAAGATCGTCCACGCCGCGCACCAGGTTCGGCACCAGCACCGGCTTGAGGTCCTTGATCGACAACCCCTCGGTCGCCAGCATCGCGTCGACCGTCTTCTTGATGATCTCCTGGCTGGTGAAGCCATAGGCGACGCTGTGCCCCTTCATGTCCTTGATGCTCTTGATCGGCGAGTCGTTGCGGACGAACAGACCGACCTTGATCGGGAACACCACCGCGATGGTGCGCAGGTCCTTGTTGGGCCGCCCGTTGAAGGTGCCGACGCCGTGGTAGGCATCGTAGAGCTCGAGTGTATTGGCCAGGCCGAGGTCGATCTCGCCCGATTCGACCAGCGGAATGCCGGCGCCGGTGCCGCTCGAGGGTTGCACGCGGGCCTGGATGCCGCCGACTTCGTTAAGGACCTTGGCGACCGCGGCGCCGACCGCGTAGGTCAGCGTGCCCTGCGGGCTGGTGCTGATCCCGACCGGCTGCGCGTGCGCGGAGGCGGCGAAGATGACGGCGGCGCTCGCGGCGGCAATGGCGGTGAGACGCATGTGAATCCTCCCGGCTTGTTTTTGTGCCGGCAGGTTACGCGACGAGCGTTGTGGTGGCAACACACACGCGCCGCTCCGTCGCAGCCGACGACGATCGGATTTCCGCACCGATCATTGGTCAGCTCGAAGGCAGATGTGGTCTACCGTCAACCCCAGAGCCAGCGGACGCTCGCATTTCGAGACGGCTCGAATGGCGGCTCCGATGCCGACCTCTTTGATCTCGAAGATCACCGGCAGCGCATCGCAGCGCTCATCGCTGTCGAGGAATGTGCCTGCGAGCTCCCAGCCCAGCTCGAACCCCTGTGCGTAGTCGGACTGGTCGTTCCCGGCAGGCCGGGCGATTCTCTCCGTCGTGACGATGTTCTTGCACCGGCGTGCGCTGCGCAGGGCCTCACCCTTGGTGCGACCGGCGATGAACTCGCGCGTTGTCTTTACGTCACCGCTACTGGTGCGCCGCGTCGGAAAGATAAGAAAGGAAGGTGTGAACGTCTCAGTTTGGGTGGCTGTCTCCTGCCCTCGGCGAACCACGGCGGACACCGACTTGATCCGACCGGGCCGGTATCGGAGTTCTGTGCGCACTGAGAATTCGCTCCAGCCTCGACCGATGCGGAGGTGTTGCTCCGGTATCGAGGTACAGCGTTCCAGTCCGAAATTACTGAGGGGGCCGCTCTGCAGGGTGACGTTATCCGTGCCTCCGTCAACGAACTCCACCTTTACCTGGATGATATAAGTCAGCAGACTGCGCTCGGGTTCCTGCAGAGATCGATTGAGGCACAGCAAGAGATCGAAGTCGCTTATGCGCGGCGCCGTCGGCGACCAACGGAGGAACGCCGCGACCACCTTAGGGGGTGATCGCCGTAAGCGATCCAACCAATCGCTCTTCGATTCGAGGTTCCAAAGGGGAAGCCAGCCACGCCGCGCAAGGCTGTCGTCCGGCCTCGCCAGGAGCGTGTATGGATCGACAAATTCGTCGCTCGTTTGTGCCCCTGCGATGCAGGAGCACAATATCAGCGCCCACGCTGCGAGCCGTCCCGCCGCCCGCATGTCTGTGCTCCACGGCTGGATTCTCGAACGATAGCACCGCCAGGCTTGCTGCTGCACGCCCTGTTTGGTCGTTTCCCAGGGTGATTCAAAAAACCGCACCCATGGGGTGCTGACAAGGCCGGCAAATCGGATTCTATCGCATGGTCACCAGCTTGGAGGTGGCGGCGATGGGCAGAACATTGTGGGGTGCGCTCGGCGAGGTGCCGGATAGGCGAGGTTTACAGGGCCAGCA
>DATBKR010000509.1:0-6161 GCA_036555805.1 Hyphomicrobiaceae bacterium
ATCACGACGACCCATGCCGCGAACGGCATCGATACCGCAGCCGGCAAATCCCGCCGCTCGGTCCTGCGGCGACTGGAGCGCCTGGGCATGCTCCCTCCTGCGACGCGTTCGAACGCGCGTCGCCATATTGGCAGAGGTCGCGGCATTGTGTCGAGCGCGGTCGGCTCCAGCGTTCGAAACAGACGTGACCGCGCTGCAAGCGACGATGCGCCGGCGGGGTTTTCACGAGCGTGGCGCAACGCGCATGAGCGTTTTGATCTCAGTCGGGTGCGCAGTGAACGGCACTTCGATGCTGACGCAAACCGCCAGCAGCAAGGCGAGGAGCGCCAGCACCATCAGAACGATGGTGGTCTTCATTTGGTAAGCTTTCTACTGGGACGCGCTGAGAGCCGGGAACGCACCGGAACCCAGGGCTTCCCTGATGTGGGGTGAGGGAAGAGACGATCAAAGGGAACCGCGCCAAAGTGTTGCACTTTGCGAGATGCAGCCAAGGCTCGGCCTTCAGCGCGGCCGTGTCGAGCAGGGGCAATCGGTGCGCGCCCATGAAGCTCCGGGATTTCCGTCGCCTTGTCGCGGTCGGCGAGGCAAGGAAGGAAGTATGGCGTCCGCCGGCACCGAAGCCGCCCGCACGATCGTGAACCCGCCTGCGGTCCCGAGTGCGGATCGGTGCTGCTGTGCGCCCGCTCCGCGCATGATGCAGCGCGACAAGTCCCGAGCCGGCTCGGCAATCGGGAAAAATCAGCGCGCACACCGCGTGGAGTGACATCCGACATCGGACGCATTATTTTGGGCGGCATTGGCTCCTGGGGGAGGCACAATCATGAAGCCTGGCGACTTTTGGGCCGCCCTGCGCGCCCTGTTTTACAGCTTGTGGATCTGCCGCGTCAGCTTCCTGAGCGTGATCGGCGGGCTCGCGTTGTTCCTGCTCGTGCCGGAAGCCCAGACGGTGTTCCTGGACCTCTACACGCAGCTTATCGGCCTCTGGCATTGGTTTGCGTTTTACGTTGCGGTGCTCGTCTTCTGGATGCTGCCCGTGCAGCTCAGCGCGCGCGTGATGCTGCATGCGGGCCGGTATCGTGTGCCGGAGGAGGACGGCAGGTGGTATGCCTATCTCCTGGTGCACCTGCCCTGGGTGCTGGCACTCGCCTGCCTCGCCGCCGTCGCCGTCGGCCAATACCGGGCGATGGATCACCTGCCGGGCATGGATCAGATCCCCGGCAGGGGCAGTCGACTCGACCCGCTCGAGGTGGCGGCCGGCACGCAACTCGGCAGCCTGTTGTGGGCTACCCTTGTCCTGATTGCGGTCTGGCTGACGGCCTGGATCGTGCTGCCGCGTGTCATCCATCGTCTCACCGTCAGGCACGGCCTGCTCGACATCGGAGCGCTGCGGTTCATCGCCACCCTGATGTTCGGTCACCGTGCCACGACGCGCGGCTACGGCATGCACATCGCGCTCCCCGGCGGCGATCGGGCCGGGAGACTATCGCCCGGTCAGCTGCAGTCGGCCGGGGCCGCGGTCGGCCTGGCAGCGATCCTGCTCGTGGGGCTCATCCTCATCTTCCGCTCGCCCCTCGACATCTGGCCGTCGCTCGGCCGCGCACCGATGTTCCCCGTGCTTGTGGGCGCTTGGCTGCCCCTGCTGACCGTCTTCGGCTACGCGGCGCACCGGTCTCGCCTGCCGGTCCTGGCCGCGTTCATCCTGCTCATGACGTTCGTCGGCAACTGGATGACGGGGCTGCATGACGTGCGGCTGGCCGTCCAGACCGCCGCGACCGGGCCGCTGGAAGCGCGGCAGGTGAAGCTCATCGAGGCGCTGGGCTGGTGGCGCAAGGCCAACGGCTGCAGCGAGAAATTGGGGGAGTCGTGCAACAAGCGGCCGATCATCGTCGCCGCGGAAGGGGGAGCCAGCCGCGCGGGCTTCTTCACCGGCAGCCTGCTCGCCCAGATCGAGGATCTCTCGATCAAGGCCGACCCCAAAACGCCCTTCTCACGCCAGCTCTTTGCCGTCTCGACAGTGTCGGGCAGTTCCCTGGGCCTCGCCGTGTTCGCAGCGCTGCTCGACGATTCGCAAGGCGAAGCCTGGCCGCGACCGGTTGCCGAGCCCAAGGCCAACGCGCTGTGGTTCAGGAGCGGGAGGGCCCTCGGCGTCGGCGGCACGAACGAGGAGCCGCTCCCGAACGACCCCAGCCGCAAGGACATCCTCCAGCAGATCCTCGCCGGCGATTTCGTGACGCCCACGATCGCCGCGCTCAGCCTCGATCTCTGGGCTCCATGGCATGCCAGGTTCTACAGCGGCGGCGACCGCACGTACTTCCTGGAGCGGACCTGGGAACAGCGGTATTCGGGCTCATACGGGACTGCCGGCAAGGCCCGGCAAGGCCTGGACCGGCCCCTATCGAGCCTGGCGCCGAACGCCGGACACTGGCGGCCGCTCCTGATCTTCAATGGCGCGTCGATCACGACGGGCAAGCGCATCGTCACCTCCACGCTCTATCCGCTGCTGGAATCCCCCGATGACCCGCTCCGGGTCGAGTCGGTATTCCGCGACTCCTACGACGTCTACGACCTGATGTGCGCCTCCGGCGCGGCACGCGCCAAGGACGGATGCTCGTGCGAGAAGGGCGCCAAGGGCCAGTTGCAGCCGTCGCGCATCAAAGGATGCGACATCCGTCTCAGCACCGCCGTGTCCAACAGCGCCCGCTTTCCCATCATCTCGTCGCACGGAGACATCGCGACCGGGGACGCTGCCGGCGGCACCAGGGTCGTCGACCGCATCGTCGACGGCGGTTATTTCGACTATTCGGGTCTCGTGTCCGCCCTTGAACTGCGAGTGCAGATCTCGCGGGTCGACAACGCGCTCAATCCCCTGGTCCTGTTCGTGACCAACGATCCGGGTTTCAACCCAGAGGCCTGCCGGACACCGGTGCCTCCGGACGAGCTCGACGCGCTGAGTTTCCCGGCCGAGCCGCCATCCAAGCCGATCGCCCCGACGCCTTTCTCGATTCTGGTGTATCCGATCGACGCGCTTCTCAACGGCCGGATCTCGCGGGCCGAGCAGACCATGGCCAACGCCGTTCTGCTTAACCGCTATGATAACATTCGCAAGGCCTTCTATACCGCCCCCGACAGGCTGACCAAGCTCAGAACCGAGGGATTGCAGGCCTTCCTCAATTTCGACATCGTCTCGGTCGGGGCACGTTGCGATAACGAGAAGCAGATCCGACCTGTTCCTATGAGCTGGTGGCTTGCCATGCCAACCCAGGCCTATCTCGACGACGAGATCTGCGCCCGGCACAACCGAAGCACGATCGCCGGCGTGTTGTCGCAGCTTGGCGAGCAGCCGGAAGTGAGTGCTCAAAGCGCGTCCGCCGAGGCCTCTCTCAAAGAAGAGGTCCGGAAAACCCAGAAGGACCGCTTCGACGAGAAAGCGATGCTGGTCAGCCGAGCCTGCCGGGATGTCGGCCAGCGCGGGCGCAGCCGCCAGACGCGTTGAGGCCGTCTTCACCGGTCCTTTACGGGACGCGCGCTATGCAAACCCGCTGAGGCTGGGATGCCGCCGCTCGCCCCGGGCGCGGCCGTAACGAGTCGATAGCCATGCAGAAAGTCCCCGGCGAGGCAGGCGAGGTGGCCAGGCGGCTGGCCGAGGTCATCTGGCACGTGCTGGATTTCCTGTGGACCTGGTCGTTCGGCCAGATCGTGGCGATGTTCCGCCTGCCGCTCGACACCCTGCCGCTGTGGAAGCAGCTGCTGTTCGGGCTGGTCCTCTGCGCCCTCGGCTACCTCTTCCACAGGATCTCGAAGGACCTGCTGAAGGCGATCCAGTCGGTCGTGGGCGCCATGGTCGGCTTCGGCACCGCCCTCATCGGCATGATGCCGCAGATCGTGTGGGCCGGGCTCATCGCCTTCGGCGGCGCCTGGATCATGACCAACATGAACCCGAGCTGGATTCCTGCCGCCCTGCGCTGACCCTCCGCTCCGAGCCCGCGTTCCACTCCCGTTCCTCGCGGTTGCCCCGACGCGGGACCGAGCCCCGTGTGACCGGGATACCTCAACCCTCGCCTTTGCCGGCTGCTGCGACCGCGACCGCCTCTCGCCCCTGGATACCGACGCCAAGCGCTATTAAGAGAGGATAGGCTTTCGTTCACCCAGAGCGCTGGCGAGGTCGGTCCCCATGGCCATGGACGCCCAGGAAATCGAGCGGCTGATCAAGGCCCGTTTCCCCGATGCCGAGGTCACCATCACCGACCTCGCGGGCGACGGCGACCACTTCGCGGCGCACGTCGTGGCCAAGGAGTTCGCGGGCAAGACCCGCGTACAGCAGCACAAGATGGTCTACGACGCCCTGCAGGGCCAGGTGGGCGGGGCGCTGCACGCGCTCGCGCTCACGACCGCGGCCCCCAAGCATTGACTTCGCGCGGGCCTTGCCCACATCCTGAGCATATGAACGCGCCCGCCCGAGCGGCTGCGGGACCACCACTTCGAGAGGACCAGCATTCATGAGCGAACAAGCCGTCCACGACTGGATCAGGAAGACCGTCGCCAACAACGACGTCGTCGTGTTCATGAAGGGGAACAAGACCGCGCCGCAATGCGGCTTCTCGGCTCAGGTGGCGCACATCCTCGGGCACCTCGGCGTCGACTACAAGGACATCAACGTGCTCGAGGACATGAGCATCCGCGAGGGGATCAAGAGCTTCAGCAACTGGCCCACCATACCGCAGCTCTATGTCAAGGGCGAGTTCGTCGGCGGCTGCGACATCGTGCGCGAGATGTTCCAGGCCGGTGAGTTGCAGAGCCTGCTGGACGAAAAGGGCATCGCCCACGCCGGCGCCGCCATGACCGCGTGAGGACTGGCGCGGGCGCCGACAAAATCCCGCCGCCTGTTCGCCTAGGATGGGTGCGTTTGCTGTATCCGGGGGCAGCACCCGTCGATGACGCTGGGCGGCCGACGCTTCCTGTTGGGGTGTGCCATAGCTGCGGCCGGCGCCTGCCTGACGCTCGCCTTCGCCATGCCGTTCGTCAGGCTGGGCCGGCCGGCGCTGTTCGCCTACGAGCACTCCCTGATATCCGCCGTGAACGCCCTCGTGGACGCCGGCCAGCTGTTCCTCGCCGGCGTGGTGCTGCTGTTTGCGATCTTCCTGCCGCTGCTCAAGCTCCTCTACCTGCTGCTGCTGGCGGCGCTGCCCGCCGGTGAACTCAGCCGGTCGGCGGCGCAGCTGCGCGCCATCGACTGGCTCGGCCGGTGGTCGCCGCACGATATCCTGGCGTTCGCCCTGACGCTGGCCCTCATGCTGGGCCACGACACGCTCGCGCAGCGCAGCGCCGGCGGGGCCTATCTCTTCATGGCTGCCGTGATGGCGATGCTGCTTGCCTACGGCTGGCTGCGCGGCGATGCCACCGCGCGGCGCATGCGCGCGCCGGCGCAGAGGGCGGCTTACGCGACGGCCCTGCGCGGCCTGCCGTTCGGCGTGGTGCTGGCGCTTGCCGCAGCGTGCTTCGCGCTGGGTGCGACGCTGCCGGTCGTGCGTTTCGCGGCGCCCTACGCCGGCAGCGAGGTCCACTCGCTCGCAAGCCTCATTCTGGCGCTCCTGACGCACGGCGAGCCCTTCCTGGGGGCGGCGGTGCTGATGCTCGCCGTCGTGCTGCCGGCCATGCGCCTCCTGCATCTGGCGACGCTCGTGCTGTCGCGGGCGCTGCCGCACCGAGTGCGCGCCGCGGCGATCCTGGCAGCCGACGCGCTGGGCCGCTACGCCACCGCCGACACCATGGTGCTGGCCTTGATGCTGTTCTGCCTGACCGCTTCCGGCGATGCGCAGGGCGGGCCGCAGCCGGGCGTTTACTGCTTCACCGCCTCCACCCTGCTCACCATGCTCGCATACGCCTGGACCAACCTCCTCGCCCCCTCCGCCGTCGGCCCCGCATCGAGCCTCAAGGCCCGCCTCGCGGGCCTTGCCTCGGCCGATACGCCCGGCCAAGCCTGAGCCATCGTGCCCACGGGAGGTTCACAGAGGTTCACTCGCCTATCCGGCCAGCTGCAGCTGCAGGACCTGCTCGCCGCGCTTCACGACCACCAGCCAGCCGCGCTGGCGCTGCTTGAGGGCGGCGTCGAGCTGGGCGACGGAGCCGATGCGCTCGCGGCCCACCTGCATGATGATGTCGCC
>DATBKR010000510.1:0-6310 GCA_036555805.1 Hyphomicrobiaceae bacterium
GCTCCTGGATGTCGCGCACCATGGTGGGCGCCGCGAACAGGTTGTCGGTGGGGATGTCGAAGAAGCCCTGGATCTGGCCGGCGTGCAGGTCCACGGTCATCACCCGGTCCACGCCCGCCCGCTCGATCAGGTTGGCCACCAGCTTGGCCGAGATGGGCGTGCGCGGGCCCGGCCTGCGGTCCTGCCGGGCGTAGCCGAAGTAGGGCATGACGGCGGTGATGCGCCGGGCCATGGACCGCTTCAGGGCGTCCACCAGGATCAGCAGCTCCATCAGGTTGTCGTTGGCCGGGAACGAGGTCGACTGCAGGACGTAGACGTCCTCGCCGCGCATGTTCTCCTGCACTTCGACGAACACCTCCATGTCGGCGAAGCGGCGGACGACGCTCCTGGTCAGCGGCAGGTTGAGGATGCCGGAGATGGCCTCCGCGAGGGGACGGTTGCTGTTGCCGGCAACGAGCTTCATGCGCGTCGCTCCCCGATTGCGGCGTGCCTCTCGGGTATCGAAGGGCATCTGCTCAGGCAACTCCGTTCGCACCCGGCGGCGTTCTAGCAAGCACCGTCAGACCTTGCAAACTGGGGCGCACCGGACCTTGGGCCAGGCTGCGGCAGCCTGCCGCGCCTGCCGCGGCCTCAGTTGACGGCAGTGCCTCCGGCCGGGAGCAGCTTCAGGATGCCTTGAACGGCGGCGCCGGCGGCCTGGTCGGCCACCTTGCCCCAGGGACCGTCGAGCGAACCCTCTGGGATGTCGTTCTTCTGCGAAACCGTGCCGAGCTTCTTGCCGTTGGGGTCGCGCACCACCCACTCGATCTGGATGGGCTGCTTGCCGTCGCGCGACCCGCCCAGCGTAACCGCGCCTTCCACGCGGTAGGCGCCCGACGTCGGCCGGTCCGCCAGCGCGATGCCCTTGGTCTGCAGTTCGTGCTGGATGGCGGCCGTGAGCGACGTGCCGCCGTCGCCCGGCGCGCCCTTCACCGAGGGCACGACGGCCGTCAGGGCGCCGTCCCTGCCGATGCTGCCGGTGGTGGTCTGCATGGAAGCGAGCGCGGGGCCCTTTTTGCCCGCTGGACGCGGCGCCGCCTCGGCCCTTGGCACACCGATGCCGGCCGGAGCCGATCCGGCATCGGCGACCGCCGGCGACGAGCGTGCACTCGGCAGCCACGCCACGAACGAGCCCGTCGCCTTGGCTGCGATGGCCTCGGCCACCGCGGGCGTAATGGCCGCCCACGGGTCCTGCGTGGGGCTGGCCGGCACGATCTCCTCGCCGGCGAAGCGGTTCACACGCTTGCCGGACGGCTCGGAGATATCGAGGACGTAGGACACCTTGGTGCCGTTCTTCTCCTTGGCCGCGAGGATGTAGGGCCGCAAATTGAAGTCGGCGCGCTCGTCCTTGCCGGCCGCAACGGTCACGCGCTGGCGCTGGAGCTGGGACGTGAAATCCTGGTGCAGCTGCCGGCCCAGAGCGTCCGGAGGGCCGACGATGGAGTTCACCGCCACCCTGGCCATCGGCGTCTCGGAGGCGGCCTGCGGCTGCGCTTCGGGCGGCGTATTGCTCGCCGACTGGAAAAGCGAGAACGAGCTGCCACCGCACCCCCCGAGGGCGAGGGTTGAGATTCCGATTACGGCGAGCGCCACCGCCAAACAATGGCGCCGCGCCGCAGCAGCGTCCCTGGTCGTCACCGTGACGTCCCCCTTTGTCCTTTGAAGTCCAGCTGAATCCCGGCTGCCGACTTACAAACCCCTGCGGCGGGTGATTCTAGGCCCTACACCCCAGCAGACTCCCTTGACCCTGACAATATCCCCGGTCCGACAAACGAGGGAAAAACGCCTGAGCTTCCCCAAATTGCTCGTCCTCGGGGACGTGGTAACTCACAGTCCTAGCTGCGGAAGCCTGAACACTAGGTCAACACAATGGCGGAAATCTGCCGGCCGTAATCGGCTTCTCCGCGCATGCGCGATCTTCGGTAGCTGAAAAAGCCATCCTGCACGCTGAAGCTGCAGATGCCGGCGGTGCTGACAGCGGCGATTCCGGCCCTCCGCAGCCGCTCCGCCACGTAACCGGGAAGATCGAACGTGGGGCGCTGCCCGGCGGCGCCGCGTGCAAAGAACCGCGCGTTGGCGGGGTCGTGCTCGAGGAACTCGCTCTCGAACTCCGGCCCCACCTCGTAGGCACCGGGGCCGATGCACGGACCTACCGCGGCGTGGATGCGCGCAGGCGCCGCGCCCAGGCTCACCATGGCGCCGAGCGCCGCCTCGGCGACGCCCGAGAGCGCGCCGCGCCAGCCGGCATGGGCGGCGGCCACCACGCCTGCCTCCGGATCGGCCAGGAGCAGGGGTGCGCAATCGGCCGTGAGCACGCCCACCGCCACGCCGCGCGTGGCCGTTACCAGCGCGTCGGCCCTGGGCCGTTCGCGCGCCGGCAGGCCGTCCACGATCACCGCCGTGGTGCCGTGCACCTGGTAGGCCGTCACCAGCTCGCGGGCGCCGAGATGGCGCACCACGCGGGTGCGGTTCTCGCGCACCGCATCCGGGCTGTCCTTCGAGCCGAGGCCGCAGTTCAGGCTGGCGTAGATGCCCTCGGAAACGCCGCCCCGGCGCGTGAAGAAGCCGTGCGGAACGCCCGGCAGGGCCGACAGGTCATCGTTCAGGACAGGGTTCGGCATGACCGTGAGGTCTCTACCCGAAGGGCGGCGGCGCCGGAAGGGCGGGACCCGAAGGGCGGCGGCGCCGGAAGGGCGGGCGAACGCACCGCCATCGCCTTGAAGAGCTGCCCCATGCCGGCGGGCGACATGAGCCGCTGTGTCGCCGCCTCGATCTCCCCCGCGCACGCCGGGTTGGCGCCCATCAGCCGCGCCGTGCGCTCGACGATGCCGAGCCGGCCCAGAAACTCGGCCTGCGTCAGCGGCCCGTCGGCCGCGAGGCCGGCGGCCCGCGCCTTCCGGGCCAGGGCCGCAAAGTGTACGTGGGCCGTCACGTCCGCCGCGCCGGGGTCCGCCAGCGGCTCGGTATAGGCGTGCCTGCGCACCGCCTGCAGGGTGTCGCCGAACGACTCCGCGGCCGTGCCGTAGTCGATGAACAAGGCCGCAACCGGCTCCGCGCGCTCGGCAAGAGTGGCCAGCAGCTGCTCCTCGCCCGCGCGCAATTCCATGATCGCGCCCTCATCCGGCGGCGGTGCCGTGCTCGCAAAGTCAACGGCATCCCCGGCCTCGAACCTGAAGCACCCATCGGGCCCGAGGGCAACCACGCGCTCGTGCCAGGCCTGCCGGCTGCAGACGAGCTGCCGGATGGGGAGCGCGTCGAGAAACTCGTTGGCGATGACGATGGCCGGTCCGGCCGGCACCGCATCGAAATTCTCATGCCACGCCACGCGGCCGGCGAGCGCGTGCCCCCCCTTGCCGGACAGCACGGTCTCCCCCTGCGTCCGGCGCAGCGGCGCGCTCACCTCGACCAGGTGCACGAAGGCGGCTTCGAGGAACCCCGGCAGTACTCTGGCGGCGCGCAGCGCGTCGCGCATCAGCGTGCCGCGGCCGGGGCCCAGCTCCACGAGGCGCACGGGCGCCGGGCGGCCCATGACATCCCACACGACCGCGCACCACAGCCCGATCAGTTCGCCGAATACCTGGCTGATCTCGGGCGCCGTCACGAAATCCCCGCCCGCCCCGATGGTGTCCGGCTTGCGCCAGTAACCGTGCACCGGATGCTCGAGGCAGGCCTTCATGAACCGATCGACCGGCAGCGGCCCATCGCGGCGGATGCGCTCGGCCAGTTCCGCGCGCAGCTCGTCCGGCGCGGCCTCAGCTCGGGGTCCTGGCATCGGCGACTGCCGGCGTACGCCTGACGGCGTCGCGCAAGATCCAGATGCCGGCCACGATCATCGGGATGGAATAGAGGATGCCCGCCGTGAAGGGCCCGAGCGTCAGGATGTGGCCGGGGTCGGGCTCACGGAAGAACTCGCAGAACGATCGCGCCAGGCCGTAACCGATGAGGAAGGTGCCCGCCGCCATGCCCGGCCGCCGCAGCGCCTGCATCCGGTGGCTCAGCCACCACAGCAGCGCGAACAGCACGAGGCCCTCGAAGAATGCCTCGTAGAGCTGGCTCGGGTGCCGCTCCAGCCCGCCGGCCTCCCGCGCCGGGAACACCATGGCCCAGGGGACGGTGGTGGGCCGGCCCCACAGCTCGCCGTTGACGAAGTTGGCGAGCCGGCCGAAGAACAGCCCGATCGGCACGGCCGCGGCGCACGCATCCAGCACGCTCCAAGTGTTGGCGCCGACCCGCCGGGCGAACAGCACGATGCCCACGATCGACCCGATCAGCCCGCCGTGGAACGACATGCCGCCTTTCCACACCGCGATGATGTCGAGGGGCGCCGCCAGGTAGTGGAGCGGGTCGTAGAAGATCACGTGGCCGAGCCGCCCTCCCAGCAGCACACCGGCGGCCACATAGATCAGCAGATCGTCGGTATCGCGCTGTGCGAACGGCGGCAGCGACCGCGGCCACAGCTCCTTCTGGCCCAACAGCCGCCTGATGTAGGCCCAGCCCAGCAGCAGGCCCGCAATATAGGCCAGGCCATACCACTTGACCGAGAACAGCCCCAGGTCGAGCGCCACGGGGTTGATGTTGGGATAGGGGATGGCGAGAAATGGCATGCGCCTGTTTCCAGCAGCGATTGCTGTCTTGTCAAGATGCGCGCCTTGATCGGCTCAGGCTCTGTCCCCATAGTAGAACCAGCATTCGGCAACCCCATAGTAGGACGGGCATGCGGGCCGCCGGCCCGGCTTCTCTGAGGTGCGCTCCCGTGACACAGACGTCCAACCGCTTCCTCGACGAGCTGTCCAGGCTGCTGACCGACGCAGCGGGCGCGGCACAGGGTATGCGCCGCGAATTCGAAACGCTGATGAAGGCACAAGGCGAGCGCATCCTGCGCGATATGGACGTGGTGCAGCGCGAGGAGTTCGAGGCTGTCAAGGAGATGGCCGCCAAGGCCCGCGACGAGAACGAGCGGCTGAGCGCGCGGGTGAGCGAGCTCGAGAGCGAGCTGGCCCGCCTGCGCCAGTAGGTTGGGTCGACCGCGGCGAAAGCCGCGGGAAGACCCAACTTAGGGAGGTTGGGTCTCGCTCCGCTCGACCCAACTACTCCCTGCGCCAGTCGCGTGGCGGTTTTGATCGGAATTCGCCTTTTGCACAGCTCTCGCCGCCGCACCGTCATTTTGGTCGTGGAGATTGGGGCGGTCGGCTTGCCAGCCCCGAGGGCGTTCGCTTACGTCATGAATCGTCAATGACTGACGGCGGATATAAGGGCTGCCGCCAGATGCGGTCGAAGCCCCGAGCACAACGCGGGCGATAAGGAGCTGAAGACACATGGGAAGCGCCGAGTCAGGCCAAACCCGCTTCAACAACCCTCTCGATCTCGTCGAGCATATCGCCGGCAGACACGGCTGGGCGATGGACCGCGCGGGGGATGACGAACTGACGTTGACGGTCTGCGGTCAGTGGACCGACTATCATGTGTCGCTCAACTGGCGGGGCGATCTGGAGACGCTGCACATCGCCTGCGCCTTCGATGCCAAGATTCCCGAGAACCGCTTGAGCGAGGTCTACCGGCTGGTGGCGCAGATCAACGAGCAGCTCTGGCTCGGCCATTTCGACGTGTGGTTGCACGAAGGGCTCATCATGTACCGTCACGGGCTGATGCTGAACGGCGCGGTGGCCACCGAGGGCCAGTGCGAGGCAATGTTCAAGATGGCGCTGGAAGCCTGCGAGCGCTACTACCAGGCCTTCCAGTTCGTGGTGTGGGCCGGCAAGGAGAGCCGCGAGGCGCTGGCCTCGTCGATGTTCGAGACGGAGGGGCGGGCGTAACGGGGGTCAGACCCCTTGCCTCCGAGGTCGAGGTCAAAAACGCAACGATGATGCATGGGGTCTGACCCCCGAAAGCCGGCTCAACCGAGCGCTGCTCTCACCGCCGCCCTGATGCCTTCGAGCGTGATCGGCTTGGCGACCACGCGCGCCACCTTGGCCTTCACATGCTCGGCGCGGTCGAGTTCGTCGGCAAAGCCGGACATCAGGATCACGCGCAGCTTGGGTTGCAGCTTGAGGCTCTTCTCGGCCAGCGCGATGCCGTCCACGGCCGGCATCTGCACGTCGGTGATGAGCACGTCGAACTTGTCCGCCGCCAACTGCAGCTGCTCCAGCGCCTCGGCCCCGTCCTGCGTGCAGGTGACGGCGTGCCCGTCGACCGCCAGCGCGCGCTGCACCAGATCGCGCGCGGCGGCGTCGTCGTCGGCCAGAAGGATGCGTGCCATCAGGCTCTCCCTCGC
>DATBKR010000511.1:0-16066 GCA_036555805.1 Hyphomicrobiaceae bacterium
GCTGCCCAGCCGCGCGATGACATTGCCCTTGGCCAGCTCCATGTAGAGGATGGTGTCGGCGCCGAACAGGAATGTCTCGTTGCGGGCGGCGAGAATGAGGGCCGAGAGCCAGTAGAGCCCGAACGCCGCTGCCGGCAGCACAACCAGGGTCACCGGCAGCGCCCTGGAGCGGGCCGGCGCACCCGCCGCGCTGCCGTGCCATATCCCACCGATGGCTGCGGCCCCTGCAAGCGTGGCTTTCATGTGCACAGATCCGGCGGCGCGAAGTATCTGCGCGGTTGGGCAGGACGGCGCCCGCCCGGCGCATCGTGGCACACGTCTCCACCCTCCTGCACAAGACAGGCGCGGCTCCCGCCCAAGGTCATCGGGGAACACCTGAACGTCGGCAGAGGCGCGCGTTCAGCGCCGGTTCATCCTCCCCCGGGGACCTCCACGCTTTCCCCCGCTTCCGCCAGGGTTGGAGAGAGAGAAGACGGCAACGACCGGCGCCCGGAAGGCTCGTCCAATGACCCACACCCGGTCGGCAGGCAACGCAGATCTGGTGCCCGCGCCGCGGCGCGGGCCCGCCGGTGCCGGAACCGGTCGCTACTCCTGCAATTCCAGCCAGTCCCGCCCGGGACCGCCGCGGCCGCAACCGGGCCTGTCGGGCTCGGCATGGCGCTCGCGCCGCACGCCGGGAAAAATGATGATGCGGGCGCCTTCGCGCTCGCCGGGCTCCGGCTCCAGCGCCTCCCGTGCCTCGCCCAGGCGGAATTGGACAATGAGTGCCATCGATTTCCCCCAACCGATGGCCGCTGCGCGGCCGTTGGTTCCCTGATCGCCCAACGCCAGCACACCTCGCAGCGAATCGCCCGAAGTTGAGCGCCGCGGGCGTTAACAGTCCGTTAACCCGGGCGAGGGAGCATCCGAAGCCGCCGGGGAGGCGGCCTCATGGCGGGGCGAGCCACCCGTCGAGGAAGTGGCGGCCCGCCCGGTCCTCCACCGCGACGATCCAGATATCCGCATCGAAACCGATCTGGCGCTCGAGGAACGCGTCGACTTCGGCTTCGGCCGCGGGCCCGCCCTTCAGGCACGGCTCCCAGCGCCGGTCCTCGCGCGCCTCGTCGAGGCCGGCCGGGGCCGGGCCGAACAGGGCGGCGGTACCGTCGAGGCGGCTCACCTTGATGTAGATGGCCCCCGCGTCGTTGTCGCCGCGGCGCACGAGCAGAGCGTCTGCACCCTCCACACGGCAGCGCCGCAGGTAGGCCTTGACCCAGATTTCGGACTTCAAGCGCAATGATGCCTCGCGCAGGGGGTGCATGGCTCCCGCTGCAGCTTACCACGCGTTCATGGGGTTAGACCCTCGCCACCAACGTGGGAGCGGAGCTCCAAGGCCTGCGCGAGGGGTCTGACCCCGGCAACGGGGCTACGGCTCCTTGTGTCGGCCGCCGCCGCCTATGCCGCCTTCCAGCCGCTCCATCACCACGGCGGAAATGCGTCCCTTGGGCACGAGCCCCTGGTCCGCCTCGAAGGTGCGGATGGCGGCTACCGTCTCGGCGCTGAACCGGCCGTCGATGGCTCCCGGCCGATAGCCGCGCTCGGCCAGCATCTGCTGCACCTGGCGGACCATGGCCTGGGCCTGCGGCGAGCGCACTTCCACCGGCGCCGCCGCTCCTGTGCTCGCCGGCGCCCCGAACAGGAGCATCTTCAGGAGCCCCTGCGTGGCCTGTCCGGTAAGGGCCAGGCGGTGCTCGTGCTCGAAGGCCATGATGGCGGCGCGGGCGGCAGGGCGCATGACGCCGTCCGCGACCACTGGTCCGTAGCCCAGCCGGTTCAGCTCCGTCTGGACTGCGCGGACGGTGTCGGTGTCGCCCTCCTCCTGCGCGGTTTCCCCGACGGTCGCCACGCGCACCATGCGCACCTTGACCGACTGCGCGCTCTTGGGCACCTCGGGCGGCTCCGACGATGCCCGGTCGGGCCGCTTGATCGGCTTGTTCTGCGCGGGCGCCGCGGGCGCCGCCGGCGCGGAAGGTGCTGCGGGCGGACGCGGGGGCTCGGGACGCGGCGCCGCTACGGGCGGCCTGGCGGCCGCGCGCTCGCCGCCCTGCAGGTAGAGGGCGTTGCCGGCCACCCCCGTGGCCAGCAGCACGAACGCGCCCAGGGCCACGCGGGCCTGACGTGGCGTCATGTGCCGTCGTCCTCCTGCATGCTCGCCCGGAATTTGCAGCCAGACGCCCGCATTATCGGAAACCGGTCGTTAACGATCTGTTAAGCGAAGAACTCTTGCCAGCGGCGAGGCGCCCTGTCCTGCGGAATCGCCCCGGGGAGCGCCGCGGGACATCAAAACCTGCGTCCACCGAACCTAAATCAGCCCAAGCTCGGCGAGGTCCTTGCGCAACTTTGCAGGCATGGCCTCGATGCCGGCGGCGGAGAGGCGGCCCAGGTCCTCGGGCGCCTCGTCCTCGGCCAGGTAGCGCCAGCCCTGGAACGCACGCCGCGGCATCGGGCGCACCGCCACCAGCTCGTTCTTGAAGACGAGCATGCAGCAGGGCGTGCCGTCCTCCTTGGTCCCGTCCCGGATGTCCAGCAGCGGCTGGCGCACCTGGATGAGCCCCTTGATCACCCAGTAGAGCGAGCCGCCCACCAGCAGCTCGTCGCGGCGCTTGGGCGTCTGGAAGGTGCGGTGGAGCAGGTGCGGGCGCTTCTCGCCAGCCTTGCGCCGCTGCTTGAGGCGCTCGGCCTGCCAGGACGCCAAATCCTCGATCGAGTCGCAGCCGACACACAGCTTGACGAGGTGCAGGGGCATGCTCTTTTCGCCTCGCGTGAAAAAAATCGCGTCCAGCGTCGAAGATTACCGCTTCTTGCGCCTTCGGGAAGCGGTCGCACCCGCCGGCACGAACAGGATTCTTGTCGCAATTCACCCCCACACGTTCGCCAGGCTGGAATGACCGCACGGAGCGACTCCGGCGCCTTCGACCTATTCCGACAGCGACGCGATCAGCGCGCCCTGTTCCACCTGCTGGCCTTCCACGACCGCCACCTTGGCCACCACGCCGTCGCGCGGGGCGTGCAGCACGTGCTCCATCTTCATGGCCTCCACCACCGCGATGCGGTCGCCCTTGGCCACGGCCGCGCCGGCCGTCACGAACAGCTTGGCCACGCGGCCCACGATGGGGGCCCGAACGCTGGCGCCGTCGCCGACCTGGGCATCGGCATCCGCCTCGTAGGTAGGCCAGCGCAGCTCCGTCTGCCGCAGGCCGTGCAGCACGTACAGCAGGTGGCCGTTGCCGGCCATGCCGGCGATGGAATGGTACGGCGGGCCGTCCGAGCCGGGAAGGCGCACGCGCGCGCCGAGCGGGTTGCCCCACGCGACCTCCACCTCCGTCGGAACGCCGTCGGCGAGCACCGTGAGGCGCTGCCGGCGCGCGCCACCGAGCTGGAAGCCGTCGCAGGCGCTCCAAGGCGAGAGCGCCTCCCCCCGGCTGCCCCAGGTCCGCATCCGCTCGATGTCGTCGCGCAGGAGCCAGAGCATCTGGCCCACACCGTAGCCGATCGCCTCGGGGTTGGGCGCCTCGGCGGTGAGGCCTGCCAGTTCCCGGCCGATGAGCCCCGTGTCCATGCGCCCCGCGACGAACGCCGGGTGCTGCAGCAGCGCGTGCAGGAAGGCCAGGTTGGTCCTGGGGCCGGCGATACGCGTGCGTTCGAGCGCCCCGGTGAGTCGCGCCATGGCCGTCGCGCGGTCCGGCCCTGTGCCGATCAGCTTGGCGAGCAGCGAGTCGTAGTAGGGCGAGATCACCGAGTCCTGCTCCACGCCCGCATCGATGCGCACGCCCTCGCCGCCCTGGGGCTCGAAGCGCACCAGCGGGCCGGTCGAGGGGAGAAATCCCTTCGCCGGGTCCTCGGCGCAGAGCCGGGCCTCGATGGCGTGGCCCTGCGTGGCGATGTCGGCCTGGCGCAGGGGCAGCGGCTCGCCGGCGGCCACCCGCAGCTGCCATTCCACCAGGTCGAGGCCGGTGATCGCCTCGGTGACCGGGTGCTCCACCTGCAGGCGCGTGTTCATCTCGATGAAGTACCAGGCGGAGTCGGGCGTCAGCGGGCCGCTTTCCACCAGGAACTCCACCGTGCCGGCGCCCTCGTATTCCACAGCCCTGGCGCAGGCCACAGCCGCCTCGCACATGCGCGCGTGCAGCTCGGGCGGCATGCCGGGCGCCGGCGCCTCCTCGATCACCTTCTGGTTGCGCCGCTGCAGCGAGCAGTCGCGCTCGAAGAGGTGCACCACGTTGCCGTGCCGGTCGCCGAACACCTGCACCTCAATGTGGCGCGGGCTGGCGATGAGCTTCTCCATGAGCACCCGGCCGTCGCCGAACGCGGCCTGCGCCTCGCGCTGGGCGCTCTCCAGCGCCGCGGCCAGGTCCTCCTCGCGCTCGATGAGCCGCATGCCGCGCCCGCCGCCGCCGGCCACCGCCTTGATCAGCACGGGATAGCCGATGCGCCCGGCTTCCCTGGCCAGCGTCCTGGCATCGTGCCTGTCGCCGCTATAGCCGGGCACCACAGGCACGCCCGCCGCCGCCGCGATCGCCTTGGCCTCGGCCTTGCCGCCCATGCGCCGCATCGCCTCCGGCGACGGCCCCACAAAGACGAGGCCGGCTTTGCGCACGGCTGCCGCGAAGTCGGCATTCTCGGCCAGGAAGCCGTAGCCCGGATGGATCGCCTCCGCCCCGGTCGCCTCGGCCGCGGCGATGATCCTGTCGCCGCGCAGATAGCTCTCCGCCGCCGGCCCAGGCCCGATCTCCACGGTTTCCGTGGCGAATTGGGTATATGGCGCCCGACGGTCCGCCTCCGACACGACGGCGACCGTCTTCACCCCAAGCAGGCCCGCGGTGCGGACGATGCGCTGGGCGATCTCGCCGCGGTTGGCGATCAGAATCTTGCTGAACATGGCGCCAACCTTATCGCGTGCCGCGGCCCTGCCGACAATCGGGCTGTGGATGGGCGCCCCGCGGTCTCCCACCGACCGGTCTTCCTTGCTTCGGGGCCAACTACGCCAGCAACCCCTGCTTGCGCGCCAGCTCGGCGAGCGGCACCTGCGGGCGCGCGCCGACATGGGAGATGACTTCGGCTGCGGCGAGGCTGCCGAGCCGGCCGGCCGTCTCCAGGGCCATGCCGCGCGCCACGGCGAACAGGAAGCCCGCGGCGTAGAGGTCGCCCGCGCCGGTGGTGTCGGCCACCTCCTCCACCGGCGCCGCCGGCACCTCGACCGCCTCGCCGCCGCTCAGGATCACGCTGCCCTTCTCGGAGCGGGTGAGCGCCGCCAGCCTCGTGTCGGCGCGGGCGCGCTGGGCCGCGGCCTCGAACGAGGCCGTCTCGTAGAGCGAGGTCACCTCCGCCTCGTTGGCGAACAGGATGTCCACCGACCTGCGCACCAGCTCCAGGAACTCCGCCCGGTGCCGGTCCACGCAGAACGGGTCGGAGAGCGTGAGTGCCACCTGCCGGCCGGCCTTGGCGGCGATGTCGGCCGCCTGCCGGAACGCGGCCTTGGCCTCGGGTCGGTCGAACAGGTAGCCCTCGAGGTAGAGGATGCGCGCTGAGCGGATCAGCTCGGCATCGACCTCGCCGTTGCCCAGTTGCGGACTCACGCCCAGGAACGTGTTCATGGTGCGCTGGCCGTCGGGCGTGACCAGGATCAGCGAGCGCCCGGTGGGCTCGCCGTCGCCGGCCGGGGCCGTGTCGAACGCCACGCCGGCGGCGCGGATGTCGTGGCGGAACACCTGCCCGAACTGGTCGCTCGCCGTCTTGCCGATGAAGCCCGCCTTGCCGCCGAACGAGGCCACGCCCGCCACGGTGTTCGCCGCCGACCCGCCGGAGATCTCGATGCCGGGCCCCATGGCCGCATAGAGCCGCTCCACCGTCGGCGCATCGACGAGCTGCATCGAACCCTTGACGCGCCCGTGCGCGGCCAGGAACGCGTCGTCGCAACGGCCGATGATGTCGACGATGGCGTTGCCGATGGCGACGACGTCGTGCTCTTGCATGTGGGGCTCCCTCCTTGGTGCGGCACACTATAGGAGCGAGCGCATGAGCCGGGTCAAGCGGCGGGCAGCTCCGACCGGCCAGGGAACGTCAGGCGATGATCCTTCGCCCGTGGGCGAGTCTAGGCATGGAACCAACCGCGCAGCACCGCCAGGCCGAACATCGCCCACACGACCGCCAGCCAGACCAGAAGCGGAAGCCGATATGGGCGACGGAGAGGAGCGGAGAGATACCGCCAGGCACGATTTGACGAGAGAAATGCGGGAAGCGGGGCGCCTCCCACAAGGGCATTGGCGGCCCCCCAGCCCACGACGAAGCCGGCCAGTGAGGCAGAAGCAAAGAGCACAATGGCAACGAGAGCCGGTCCGATGGCGAACGCGATAACGAACGGGTTGGCCGTCTGCCCGCCGCCGTGGAGGTAGCCCACGGGGACCAGAAAAGTCCACAGGAATGCCAAGACGATGGGAAGCGCCGCCAACTGGGATGCAAACACGCCTACGAGAGACCCTGGCACGCCGAGAGCGATCCATTTTGCATGACTGCGGAACCTCGGGACGAGCGCCATCAGCAGTGCCGCGCCAAGCAGCAGAAGCTCCACGGCCACGAGGGCAAATGCGGCTACAAGATACGCGAACGAGGCTGGCATGACCGCTGCGGCTCGTAGGAGTCACCCCCGCAACGCCGCGATGGTGGCGAACGGCGTGATGTGCTCCACCGCCGTCCTCACGTCCACCACCACCGGGCCGTCCTCGGCCAGCGCCTGCTCCACCACGGCTGCTGCCTCCTCGATCGAGGCAATCGTCAGCCCACGCGCGCCGAAGCTCTCCGCCCACTTGGCGAAGTCGGGGTTCCTGAGCTCGGTGCCGTGCACGCGGCCCTTGTAGGCGATCTCCTGGTGCATGCGGATGGTGGCGTAGCTGCCGTTGTTGGAGATGAACGTCTTGACCTTGGTGCCGTACTGCACGGCCGTCGCCAGCTCGCCGCCGGTCATCAGGGCCCCGCCGTCGCCCACGAAGTTGATCACCTGCCGCTCTGGGAAGCGCAGCGCCGCCGCCACCGCCGCGGGCATGCCGATGCCCATGGCGCCGCCCACGCAGCCGACCAGCACGTGCTCGCCCGAGAAGGGGAAGTGCCGGTGCAGCCAGCCCGAGAAGTTGCCGGCATCGGTGACGAGAATGGCGTCCCTCGCGAGCTGCTGCGCCAGCGCTGCGACTACAGGACCCATGTCGAGCAGCCCGTCCGCAGGCGCCGTCCAGGGCATGGCCTTGGCAACCGGATCGTTGAGCTTCCTGATCCACTGGGCGCGCGCCGGCGGTACCTTGCCGGGCACCCGCGCCAGCGCCTCCAGGACGGCGACCGGGTCCGCCACCAGCGCCTTGGTTGCGCTGTAATTGCGCCCAAGCTGGCATGGATCGTCGTGGACGTGGATGAGCGGCTGGCGCGGCACCGGCGAGGCGGGAAGCGTAAAGCCCTGCGTACTCGCCTCGCCGAGGCGGGTGCCCGCGGCGAGGATGAGGTCGGCTTCCAGGTAGCGCTCCACCGCCGTCTTGGGAATCTTGAAGCCCAGGTGCCCCGCATAGCTCGGATGCGTGTTGGGGAAGTAGTCTTGCCGCTTGAACGCGAGCGCCACGGGAAGCGAATGCGCCTCCGACGCCGCCAGCAGCGCCCTGCGCCCCCGCGCCGTGCCAAGCCCGCCGCCGCCCGCGATCAGCAGCGGCCGCTCGGCCCTGGCGAGCAGCGCCGCGATCTCCTCGACCTCCGCCGGCGCGGCCGGACCCGCCTGCGGCACCGGCAGCGGCTCGACGACCGTGGCCTGCGTCACGTCCTCCAGCATGTCCTCCGGCAGCGCCACCACCACCGGTCCCGGCGTTGGCGTCTGCGCCTCCACGAAGGCGCGCGCCACTGTCTCCGCCACCCGCGCGGCGTCGTGGACCAGATACACGGCCTTGGCCATGTCGGCGAAGGTCTTGGCGTAGTCCACCTCCTGGAACGAGCGCCGCCCGATCTCCGCCCTCGGCACCTGGCCCACGAACAGCACCAGCGGCACCGCGTCCTGCTCGGCGACGTGCACGGCGATGGACGCATTGGTGGCGCCGGGCCCGCGGCTCACGAAGGCCACGCCGGGCCGTCCCGTGAGCTTGGCGTCGCCCACGGCCATGAACCCGGCGCCGCTCTCGTGCCGGCACACGATGGTCCGGATGGCGTTGCTGTCATGCAGCGCGTCGAGGACCGCGAGGTAGCTCTCGCCGGGCACGCAGTAGACCCGGTCCACGCCGTGCGCGGCAAGGCAATCGACAAGAAGATCGGCGGCGCGGCGCAGCATGGCTGTCTCTTCGACCTCGGCTGTGGATGGGACCGGCGAGCGGCGACATGCAAGCACGGCTCGCTACGGCTGTCACCTTGGGCCGACAGGTGTCAGACCCTCTGGGTCTGACACCATGGTTCCAACGCAGGTTGCGGAAACGGCGTCAGACCCAGAGGGTCTGACACCAGCTGCAGCACTCTCACATCCCGCCGTGCCGCTTGCCCCGCTTGCCGCCGCCTCCACCGCGGCTTTCGGCGCTGCGCATGAGCTCCTCCGGGGAGATCACGCAGTCGCCATCCTTGTCGAGCAGGGCGAAGGCCGGGTTCGGCTTCCCGGTCAGCTCGGCCTCGGTGATGCGGCCGTCGCGGTCGGCATCGAAGTAGGCAAAGCCCGCCGTCTCGAACAGGCGGTCGCGCCGTCCCATGGCGGCGAACTCCGCGCGCGAAAGGGCGCCGTCATGGTTGGCGTCGGCCTCCCGCAACAGGGAGGTGGCGTACTGCTTCCATTCCTCGCAGGTGACGCTGCTGTCGTGGTTCAGGTCCCAGGTCGTCTCCGCCATGACGAACTCGCGCTCGATGGGCGAGGCCGAGGCCAGCGGATTCTTGTTGCTCGCGCAACCGCTCAAGCCCGGGATGACCAGAATGCAAAGGAGCAGCACCGCTCGCATCGCGCCACCTCCCCGTTGCCAGCGCTGTCGGTGGAACCTCGCGCACAAAAACGGCGGCCGCCGCGCAACCCGTTGCCGGCCCGCAATCGCCTCTGTTGATAACAGCGGCTGCATGCACGGATGCGCGCCGCACCAGGCGCATCGCGCTCCCGGCGTCCACGGTTGACACGCGCCCCGGCTTCCACGATGGTGCGCGCCATCCAGACGGCCCGTGGGAACGAGCCGCCGCCCTGCACATGGTCCATGCCCAGCTGTGGGCGGGGACCGGGAGGCAGGGAGGTGACCATCCGCCAGCGCGTAGCGCCCGCGGGTGCGAGTGGCGATTCCCGCATCGTGGGCGTAGGTTGGGTCGACCCCGGCGAAGGCCGGAGGAAGACCCAACACGGGTGAGGCAGAACCTTGAACGTGTTGGGTCTGCGCTTCGCTTGACCCAACCTACGGCTATGGCGCCGGCCTGGGCGTGAAGGAAACGCGATGTTCGAATCCCTGTCCGACCGCCTCTCGGGCATTCTCGGCAAGCTCACGGGGCGCGGTGCGCTCACCGACAGCGACGTGGCGGAAGCCATGCGCGAGGTGCGGCGCGCCCTGCTCGAAGCCGACGTGGCGCTGGAGGTGGTGCGCTCGTTCACCGACAAGGTGCGCACCAAGGCTGTGGGCCAGGAGGTGGTGAAGGCCATCAAACCCGGCCAGATGGTGGTCAAGATCGTGCACGACGAGCTGATCGCCATGCTGGGCTCGGAGGCCCAGCCCATCGACCTCGCCGCCCAGCCGCCGGTGCCCATCATGCTGGTTGGCCTGCAGGGCTCGGGCAAGACCACCACCTGCGCCAAGATCGGCTACCGCCTGACGCAGCGCGACAGGAAGAAGGTGCTGATGGCCTCGCTCGACACGCGGCGGCCGGCGGCACAGGAGCAGCTGCGCGTGCTGGGCGAGCAGGCCAAGGTCGATACCCTTCCCATCGTCGCCGGCCAGACCCCGCAGCAGATCGCCAGGCGCGCCATCGAGGCGGCCAGGCTCGCCGGCTACGACGTGGTTTTGCTCGATACGGCGGGCCGCATCCACATCGACGAGGAGCTGATGCAGGAGTCGGCGGAGGTGCGCGACATCTCCCACCCGCACGAGACCCTGCTGGTGGCCGACAGCCTGACCGGCCAGGACGCCGTGAAGCTCGCGCGCTCTTTCGACCAGCGCGTCGGCATCACCGGCATCGTCTTGACCCGCGTGGACGGCGACGGCCGCGGCGGCGCTGCGCTCTCCATGCGTGCCGTTACCGGCAAGCCCATCAAGCTGATCGGCGTCGGCGAGAAATGGGACGCGCTCGAAGATTTCCACCCGGAGCGCATCGCGGGACGCATCCTCGGCATGGGCGACGTGGTGAGCCTGGTCGAGAAAGCGGCCCTGACGATGGACGCCGAGAAGGCCCAGGCGATCGCCCAGAAGATGCGCAAGGGCTCCTTCGACCTGGAGGATCTCTCCGATCAGCTCAAGCAGATGGAGCGCATGGGCGGCATGTCGGGCATGATGGGGCTGCTGCCCGGGGTCGGCAAGGTCAAGAAGCAGCTCGAAGCCGCCAACATCGACGACAAGATCCTGAAGCGCCAGCGCGCCATCATCTCGTCGATGACGCCCAAGGAGCGGCGCAACCCCAAGAGCCTCGACGGCAAGCGCAAGCGCCGCATCGCGGCCGGGTCCGGCACCAGGCCCGAGGACGTGAACCGCCTCCTCAAGATGCACCGGCAGATGTCGGACATGATGAAGGCCATGGGCAAGCAGCGCGGCGGCCTGTTCCAGCGCATGATGGGCATGGGTGGCGGCCCCGCGCCGAGCGAGGCCGAGATGGATCGCATGCGCACCGAGCTAGGTCGGCTCGACCCGAAGGCCCTGGAGGCCCTGCCCAAGGATCTCAAGGAGCAGCTGCCGAAGGGGTTCCCGGCACCCGGCGTCCCCGGCCGTCCGCTGCCGAAGCTGCCGGGCCTGCCCGGCCTCGGCGGCCCCGCGCCGCCCCGGTTCCCGGGTCTGCCTGGATTGCCGGGGAAGAAGAAATGACGATCCCCGTCATCGAGACCGAGCGCCTGCGGCTGCGGGAATGGCGTGAGACGGACCTGCCTGCGTTTGCCGAATTCTGGGCCGATGACGCCACAGCCCATTTTGTCGGCGGCGCCTGCAGCCGCGACGCGGCATGGCGGATCATGGCCATGTACCTGGGACACTGGGTGCTCCGTGGCTATGGATTGTGGGCGTTGGAGGACAAAGCCAGCGGGCAGTGGGCCGGTTGGTGTGGCCCCTGGAACCCTGAGGGCTGGCCGGAGCGGGAAATCGGCTGGGCGCTCGCGAAGGCTTTTCACGGTCGCGGCTACGCAACGCAGGCCGCTCTGCGCGCCCGCGACTTCGCCTATCGGAACCTCGGCTGGCCGACGGCGGTGAGCTACATCGCCGCCGAGAACGCCGCATCGCAGCGCGTCGCGCAGCGGCTCGGCGCCAGCTTCGAGGGCACGACCGACCTGCGCGGCAGGCCCATCGGCGTCTACCGGCATCCTGCTCCAGTGCATTGAGCGATCGAGCAACCCAAGAACCAAGCAGACCCAAGAACTAAGGAGAACACCATGCCCGTGAAGATCCGCCTCTCGCGCGGGGGCACCAAGAAGCGCCCCTACTACTACGTCGTGGTTGCCGATTCGAACTCGCCGCGCGACGGCCGCTACATCGAGCAGGTCGGCACCCACAATCCGCTGCTGCCCAAGGACCACGCCGACCGCGTCAAGCTCAACGTGGAGCGCGTGAAACATTGGCTGTCGGTCGGCGCCCAGCCCACCGACCGCGTGCTGCGTTTCCTCGACGCCGCGGGCCTCGCCAAACGCGAGGCGCACAACAACCCGACCAAGGGCAAGCCGCGCAAGAAGCGGCAGGAGCGCGAGGCAGCCGCCGCCGCTGCAGCCGGCGAGGTCAAGCCCGCCGCGTGAGCGGCATGGCCCAGTTGGGAACCAAGTCTGGAAACAAGTCCGGGGGCGGGGCGGGAAAGCGCATCCTCCTCGGTCGCATCGCCGGCGCGCACGGCATCCGCGGCGAGGTGCTGATCAAGACCTTCACGGAGCGCCCGGAGGACATCGCCGCCTACGGGCCGCTCGACGACGGCCGCGGCCACGCGTTGCGGATCGAAGCCATGCGGCCGACCCCCAGGGGCGTGGTGGCGCGCCTGGCGGGCATCGCCGACCGCACCGCGGCCGAGGCACTGAAGGGCGCCTCGCTCTACGTGGACCGCGAGCGTCTCCCCGCGCCAGCCGAAGGCGAGTTCTACCACGCCGACCTGGTCGGCCTCGCCGCCGTCGCCCCCGATGGCCACCCGCTGGGTGAGGTCGTGGCCGTCCACAACCACGGCGCCGGCGACCTCCTCGAGTTGCGCCTCGCCGGCACGGGCAAGACCGAGCTCGTCGCCTTCACCGACGCCTTCGTCCCCGAGGTGGATCTCGCCGCCCGCCGCGCCGTGGTGCGGTTGCCGGGCGCCGAACGGTAGGGGCGCACAACGCGGCCGAGACAAATCGGCTCCGAACCATGCGCGATGGGCGTCAAAGGCCAAGTTCACTATGTGAGCCCAGGCGGACAAGCTGCAGCGTGTGGTCGCCGACCTTGCGGTAGATGAGGACAAGGTCGCCGCGAATGTGGCAGTCGCGGAAATCCTGCCAGTCGCCGCCGAGTGGATGATCGAAGAAGCGGCGCGGGAGCGGCGTATCCTTGGCGAGCATATCGACAACGCCTTCCAGCAGGCGATCAAGGTAGCGGCCGTGGATGCCCTTCTTCTCCCGCCTGTAGTCGCGGCGAAAGCGTGTGGTTTCCTCAATCGTCCGCATTGAGCGACCGCAAGAGGGCCTTGGCGTCGCCGTGTCGGCGCCCGCCTCCGCGTCGCGCTTCTTTCATTGCTGCGACGGTTTCCTTGTTCGGGACAAGTGGCTCGAAAGGAAGCGCTCGCTCCTTCGCGATGCGCACCATCATGAGCCTAAAGGCATCGGAAACGGTGAGCCCGATGCTCTCCAGCACCGCTGAAGCATCGTCCTTCGTCTTCTGGTCAATGCGGGCGCGGACTACGGTGGTGCTCATGGGACTTTCTCCTGAGCCACAATGTAGCACACGCAGGAGACGGATGAAAGCGGGTGGTTCTGGAGTGACGTGAGAGCGGTAGGCGCATCGGCTTGCATGGGCGTGCCGACTCATTCTTTGCTGTCATGGTTCTTCGGCGGAGCCTTGGCCATGCAATCGGGGCAATCGGCGCGACTTCCGCATAGTTCGTCAAGCCGGCCGCGGCCCGCGGCATACAAGCCCGTGGGCAGTTTCGTGCCGGCGCTGGTGCGGGAGGCGTGCCGGCGGCGCGGGTTCAGCAACATCGACATCGTGCTGAGGTGGCGCGAGATCGTGGGACCCGCGCTGGCGGACCAGACCTGGCCGCTGCGCATCGAGTGGCCGCGCCGGCAGGAGGCCGTGCTGCGCCCGGACGGCACGGCGGAGCCGGGCGGGCAGCGCACGCGGCTGGTCGTGGGCGCCGCGCCGGCCCGCGCGCTCGACGTGGAGTACGCCAAGCGCGACATCGTCGAGCGCGTCAACCGCTACCTCGGCTACCGCGCCGCCACCGAGCTGGCCGCCGCGCCGGACTACACGGTCGCGCCTGACGAACGCGGCAGCACGCCCGCGGCAGCGCCGGCCGGCCGGTGCGACGAGCATGACGCGCCGGCGGCTGGCGGCAACGATCCCCTCAAGGCCGCGCTGGCTCGGCTCGGCCGCGGAGTGGCCGCACGCGGGTACTGAGGCGCCGGCGAAGGCTGCACTCCCGCGCCAGTGGATCTTGGACTTGGGCAGCGGAGATGACAAATGTTACGCCGCTTCCTGCGACTGCTTGTAGGTCTCGATCCGCTCAAGCTCCTTGGCGATGGCCCTCTCGGCGACCTCCAGATCGTACCGCTTCTGCAGGTTCAGCCAGAACCCGGCCGTCGTACCGAAGAACTTGGCGAGCCGCAGCGCCGTGTCGGCGGTGATGCCGAGCTCCTCCCGCGCGATGCGCTCGATGCGCGTGCGCGGCACGCCGCAGGCCTTGGCGACCCGATAGGGCGAGAGGCCCAGGGGCTTCAAGAACTCCTCGCGCAGCATCTCGCCCGGATGCATGGGCGGCAGAGTGGCCACGATCTTCATTGCCATTCTTCCTCAGTGATAGTCCACAATCTCCGCCGGCGTCATCGCGAGCGTGGGCCTTTCCGCCCATCCGCAGCAGCAGCGCCGACCGATACGGGCGCGGCGGCGCGGCGCTGCGCGAGCTGCAGCCCGAGCAGGCCCGCGATCAGCACGAACCCGGCGATGTCGGTCGTGGGCTCCGGCGCAACGAGCAGCAGAGCCGCCACGATCGCCACGGCGCGCTCCCAATAGGGCATCGACCGCAGCAGGTAGCCGTGCAGGCCGCCGGCAAGCAGGCAGATGCCGATGCAGGAGACCACGAAGCGCCACACGATGGTGGGCCAGCTGCCGATCATCAGCAGCGCCGGCTCGTAGGCGAACATGAAGGGCACCACGAACCCCGCCGCGCCCACCTTCACCGCGGCCCAGCCGGTCTTCCACAGGTCGGACTTCGCCAGTCCGCTCGCCGCGTAGACGGCGAGCGCGACCGGCGGCGTGATGGCCGACAGGATGGCGAAGTAGAAGGCGAACATGTGGGCCGCCGGCGTCACCACGCCGAGCTTGATCAGCGCCGGGACCAGCAGCGACACCATGATGATGTAGGCCGGCGTCGTGGGCATGCCCATGCCGAGCACGATGCCGGCGGCCATGGTGAGCAGCAGCGCCGCCAGCAGCGTGTTCTGCGCCAGGTGCACGACCCACTGGGTGAAGGTGATGCCGAGGCCGGTGAGGATGACGATGCCGATGATGATCCCCGCCGCCGCGCAGGCGAGCGCCACAGGCAGCGTGTTGCGCGCGCCGTCGATCAGGGCGTCCACGATGGGCCGCAGCTCGATCTTGAGGAGCACGATCTTGTGGCGCACCGACCACTGCCACAGCGCGATGAGGCAGGCGATCAGCGCCGCTTCGATCAAGGGATGCAGGCCGGCAATCGACGGGATGATGGTCGGGGCAGCAGGCACAACGCAGGGCAGGACGATAAGCGCCGGCAGGAACAGCAGCACGACCGGCCCGAACCACGCCGCCGGGAAGCACAAGAGCGTGCCGGCCAGCGCCGAGAGAGGCGCGCTGTAGCCCGAGTACATCACGAACAGGATCGCGCACACGGGGATGAACAGGTGCCCGCGCGCCGTCAGCACGTCGCGCATCGGCGTCAGCTGGGAGCGCGGGACGCCCAGCAGGCCCTGGCGCTTGGCCTCGAAGTGAACGGCCCCGAAGCAGGCGACGTAGTAGAGGATGGCAGGGATGGCGGCCCAGATCACCACCTGGGCGTAGCTGACGCCCTGGAACTCGGCCATCACGAACGCCGCCGCGCCCATGATCGGCGGCATGATCTGGCCGCCGGTGGAGGCGGTCGCCTCTACCGCCGCCGCGAAGTGCGGCTTGAAGCCGGTGCGCTTCATCAGCGGGATGGTGATCGGCCCGTCCACCATCACGTTGGCAACGGCGGAACCCGAGATGGTGCCGAACAGCGACGACGACACCACCGACACCTTGCCGGGCCCCCCCGCGGAGTGGCCCGTGACGGCCATGGCGAAGTCCATGAACAGCTGGCCGGTGCCGGTCCGCTCCATGAAAGCCCCGAACAGCACGAAAATCATCACGTAGGACGCCGACACCGCCAGCGGCTGTCCGAAGATGCCTTCGGTCGAAAGGTAGAGCTGGTCGATGAAGCGGATCGGCTCGATGCGGGTGAAGAAGAACGCGTACGCGGCGAACGCGATGCAGGTGATCGGGAGCGCCGGCCCCAGCACACGCCGCGTGCCCTCCAGCACCAGCAGGATCAGCGTGATGCTGCAGGCAATGTCCGACCACGCCATGGCGTCGACGTAGATGATGCGGTCGATGATGTAGTCGTAGTAGACGAAGATGTAGCCGACCGAGACCACGCTGGCGGCCACCAGCGCCAGGTCGAGCAGCGACGGCGACCT
>DATBKR010000512.1:0-12532 GCA_036555805.1 Hyphomicrobiaceae bacterium
TTCGGCATCCGCTGCGTGATCGCGCCCTCGTTCGCCGACATCTTCTACAACAACTGCTTCCAGAACGGCATCCTGCCCATCAAGCTGCCCCAGGAGGACGTGGACAAGCTGATGGACGACGCCAGCCGCGGCGCCAACGCCACCATCACCATCGACCTGGAAAGCCAAGAGATCCGCGGCCCCGACGGCGGCTGCATCACCTTCGAGATGGACCCCTTCCGCAAGCGCTGCCTGCTGGAGGGTCTCGACAACATCGGCCTCACCCTGGAGAGCGAGAAGGCGATCGCAGACTTCGAGGCGAAGGCCCAGGCCGCCCGCCCCTGGGCTTGATGCGCGCCGTAGCCGTAGAGCGGGTCATCAGGTTCGGGCGAAGCCCGCAATCCGCCGAACTTCGCGACAAGACGGCGGGTTACGGCATTCGACCTGACCCGCCCTATGCCACCGCCCGGCCGAGCATGGGCCGGTCGGGCATGCGCCGCCACTGTACCACCAAAGCAGTGACGATGATGAGGTTGGCGAGGTTGGCTGCGATGCCGGTGGCGAAGGCGGGGGCGTAGTAGCCAGCGTGGTCATAGATGACGCCGGCGCTCCAGCTGCCGGCCGCCATGCCACTCATGCCGGTGAGCAGCAGGGCTGGAATGCGCCAGCTCGCCTCGCGCGCCGGGAACAGCTGGCGGATGGTGAGGATGTAGGCCGGGATGAGGCCCGAGAATCCAAGGCCGAAGGCCGCGGCAACGGCGAACAGGCCCGCTTCGTCCTGGGTCAGGAGGAAGCCGGTCATGGCCGTCGCCTGCGCCAGCGAGCCCACCAGCAGCGTCATGAGGCCGCCGATACGGTCCGAGAGCCAGCCCCACAGCTGGCGGCTGACGAAGGCGGTTACGAGCAGGACCGACAGCATGGCGGCGCCCGTGGCCGCGGTCAGGCCGACGTCGCCGCAGAAGGCGATGAGATGGGAGGCCGGCATCGCCATGGGCACGCAGCACAGGAACGAGGCGGCGGCGAGCATGGCGAAGGCCGCGTTCGGGTGCAGGTCGAGCACCGTGCCCCTGCCGGCCGCGGCGGTGGCGCCCGCCCTGGGATCCGGCTGCTCCGGCGCCGTCCGCAGAAACAGGGCCGCCAGCGGCAGCACCACCGCCACGATGAAGAGGCCGAAGCCGACCATGCACTGCCGCCAGCCGTAGGCGGCGACGGCACGCTCGAACACCGGCGGCCACATCGCGCCAGCGATGTATTGTCCGCTGGCGATCAGCGCGAGCGCCGTTCCGCGCCGCGCCTCGAACCATCGCGTGACATAGACATAGAGCGGCGCGTGGATCGCGGCGTTGCCGAGAAGGCCCATGAACAGCCCGTGTCCGACATAGAGCTGCCAGGCCTGCCCGCCCGTGGACAGCACCAGCCCGATGCACACCATGCTGGCCCCGAACATCACGACCCACCGCACGCCGAACCGGTCGGCGAGCCACCCCATCGCCAGTCCGCCGATGCCGGTGCCGAGCATGCTGAGGGACAACGCAGCCGCGGGTATGGAGCGGTAGCCCCCGAGATCGGCCGCCACGTCCTTCAAGGCCACGGTCACGACCAGGGGCGCGCCAAAGCACACGGACGCCATGGCGAGCGCCGCGACAGTGACCCCCCAGGCCTCCCGGCTGTCGATTCTGCTGCTCACGGCGGCCCACCCCTTCCCGCGACCTGGACGCTGAGGATGCAAATTGCCCCACGGCGGCAGTTTTGTCGCGCGGATTGGGCGCATGTCAGCCATCGGCTGGCTGGTGCTCCCCGCCCTGACCGGCGGCTGCCGCGGCGGGAACGGGTTCCGAACCCGCGGCCCGCCAGTCGTGACGTAGGCGGGAACCAGGCGCCGTGCCGGGGCCGAGCGCTAGCGCCGGCGCGCCAGGAGTCCGCCCGGCGGGATGGCGTTCGGGGCGCCCAGCGTCGCGGCAGCGATGGGCGCCGGCTCGGCGATTGGCTCGCCGTCGCGCCACAGGCGCTCGAAGGTGGCGCGGGCGGCGGCGGCCATCTCGGGGCAGTCCTCCGCGAAGCTCTCGTAGGCGTCGCAGATGGCAGGGTCGCGGCGCATGCTGTCGCCGGTCCAGGACGCACGCGGGCCCAGCACCAGCTGCTCGTGCGCCTCGATCAGGCGCGGATTGCGCACACAACGCACATCGCATTCGAGCGCGGCAGCCTGCGCGGCAATGAAGGCGTCGGCCAGGCCCGAGCGGTCGGCCCTCGCAAGGATCATGCGCACGCGGCAGCGGGCCGCGGCGATCTCGTGCGCCAGCGCGGCGATCGACTTCACGACCGGGCTCTGAGCCGAGCGGGCGACGACCAGGATGGCGCGCTCCGTCCCCTGCGACCCTGTGCACGGGCTCGCCGACTCGGGGGCCAGGCCGCGCAGGCCCCGGGCGATGAACGCGCCGAGGCGCAGCTCCTTCTCCCCGCGCCGTGTCAGGCTCATGCGGAAGTGCTGCGAGAAGCGCATGGGAGCATCCTTGGGGCCAGGACCATTACGGGGAACGCCGAGCGCTGTCGGCCGGACTATTTGGGCCTATTGCGGTTAAATAATGGTTCGCCCCGCTGGCCTCGTGTGCCGTTTTTGCCGGAGAAGGCGACACGCGGCGACCGGTCTTGAGGGGTTAGCCGGGTGGTCTCGCAACCGGTGCCCCGGCCTGGAGCCCACCTGAAGCCCGTCCGAGCACGCGACCCTGGTCAGGCTGGGCGCGGCGACGGTCGTCTCCAACATTGGCAGTTGGATGTACAGCGCCGCCTCCGGCTGGCGGCGAACGGGCAGCAATGCGCTACGCAGTCGTCGCGAGCGCGACCGCGGCCTTTGCGGGGAGCTCCTCGCGCTCCCGCGCGCCGGCCCGCTGCGGCACCTTGAAGGCGAGGGCGTAGAGGGCGGGCAGGAACGTCAGTGTCAGGATGGTGGCGGCCACCAGGCCGCCCATCATGGCGATGGCCATGGGGGCCCAGAACACCTGCTCGGCGAGCGGGATCATGGCCAGGCCGGCGGCGGCGGCCGTCAGCGTGATCGGACGGAAGCGGCGCACGGCGGACTCGACGACGGCCGTGAAGGGATCGTGCCCGGCCCTCATGTCCTGCTCGATCTGGTCCACCAGGATCACGCTGTTGCGCATCACTATGCCGGCGAGTGCGATCACGCCAAGGATGGCGACAAAGCCGAAGGCGGCCTGCAACAGAAGCAGCGCGGCCGCGGCGCCGATGATCCCGAGCGGGCCGGTGGCCAGCACCATCAGCGTCTTGCCGAAGTGCTGCAGCTGGACCATCAGCAGCACCAGGATCACCATCAGCATGATGGGCATCTTTTCGTTGATGGAGGTCTGGCTCTTGGCCGCCTCCTCCACCGCGCCCTGCAGCTCCAGGCGGTAGCCCGTGGGCAGGCTCTCCCGCAGGGGGCTGAGCTTGGCGAACACCGCGTTCGAAACGTCATTTGACTGCAGGCGATCGGGGATGGTGCCGCGCACGGTGATGGACGGCAGCCGGTCGCGGCGCCACTGGATGCCGGGCTCCAGCACCACCTTGATGTCGGCCACCTGGCGCAGCGGCACCGAGCCGCCGGCCGCGGTCTTGACGTAGACGCTGTCGAGCGCGGTGAGCATGGTGCGCGTCTGCGAGGGTTCGCGCAGCATCACCTTGATGGTCTCGTCGCCCTCGCGGAACTCGCCGATCTGGAAGCCGGACAGGCTCGCCTGCAGCGAGCGGCGCACGGCCTGCGAGGTGACGCCCAGCGCCCGGCTGCGGTCCTGGTCGATGTCGAGCTTGAGGCTCGGCACCGGCTCCAGCCAGTCGTTGTGCACGTTGCCGATGTCGGGGTTGGCGCGCATCGCGTCCGCCACCTCGTCGGCGATGCGGCGCACCTCGGCGCGCTCGGGGCCGGTGACGCGCACCTGCACCGCCCAGCCCACGGGCGGGCCGTTGAAGAGGCGCTCGGCCTTGGAGCGGACATTGGGGAAATCGTGCGCCAGGATCTGGCGTATCCGCACCAGCGCACGCTCGCGCGCCTCCAGCGACTTGGACATGAGCAGGAGCTGGGCGAAGTTCTGGTTCCTGAGCTGCTGGTCGAGCGGCAGGTAGAAGCGCGGCGCGCCCTCGCCGACGAAGGCGACGACGTAGGCGAGATCGGGATCGTTGAGCAGCCGCCGCTCCACGCTCTTGGCCTCGCGCTCGGTGTCGGCGAACGAGCTGCCCTCGGGCAGCCACAGGTCGACGAGGATCTCGGGGCGGTTCGAGGTGGGGAAGAACTGCTGTGGGATGAAGGCGAAGCCGGCGATGCTCGCCACCAGCGCGCCGACGGTGAGGACCACGACGGTGCGGCGCCAGCGCACGCACCAGGACACCACGGCCCGGATGGCGCGGAAGGCCAGCGAATCGAAGGCCTCGTGATGACCGGCGCCACCGCGGGGTTTGAGCAGGCGGTAGCCGATCCAGGGCGTGAAATAGACCGCCGCGAACCACGAGATGACGAGCGAGATGCCGGTGACCCAGAACAGCGCGCTCACGTACTCGCCGGCCTGGCTCGCCGCGAAGCCCACCGGGATGAAGCCGGCCACGGTGATCAGCGTGCCGGTGAGCATCGGGAATGCGGTGGAGGTGTAGGCGAAGGTGGCGGCGCGCAGCCGGTCGTAGCCCTCCCGCAGCTTGCGGTCCATCATCTCGACCGCGATCATGGCGTCGTCCACCAGAAGCCCTAGCGCGATGATGAGCGCGCCCAGCGAGATGCGGTGCAGGTCGATGCCCATCGCCTGCATGACGAAGAATGTGGCCGCCAGCACCAGCGGGATGGTGAGCGCCACCACGAGTCCCGCCCGCAGGCCGAGCGTGATGAACGAGACGACGAGCACGATGGCGATGGCCTCGCCGAGCGAACGCAGGAACTCGCCGACCGATTTGCTGACCACCTGGGCCTGGTCGGAGATCTTGCCGAGCTCGACGCCCACCGGCAGCTCGCGCTCGATGCCGTGAAGCGCGCGTTCTACGGTTGCGCCGACCACCGTGACGTTGTAGCCGGGCGCCATGGTGGCGCCGAGCAGCACCGCCTCCTGTCCCTGGTAGCGGGTCCTGGCGGCGGGCGGGTCTTCCAGCGCGCGCTTGACCTCGGCGATGTCGCCGAGGCGGAACGTCTGCCGGCCGGCGCGCAGGCGGAGTTCGCGGATGTCGTCCACGGACCTCAAGCCGCCCGCTACATCGATGCGCACCGAGCGCTCCCCGGTCTCGATGCGGCCGGCCGGGTCCATGGCGTTCTGGCCGGCCAGCGCCGCCTGGATGTCGAGCGCGGAGAGCCCGCGCTCGGCCAGGGCGGCGGAGGAGATCTCGATGAAGATGCGCTCCTCCTGGGTGCCGAGCAGATCCACCTTGGCGACGCCGGGGATGCGCAGGAGGACATCGCGGGCGTTCTTGGCGAAGGTCTTGAGGTCGGGATAGCTGTAGCCCTGTCCGGTAAGGGCATAGAGCGACATGTAGGTGTCGCCGAACTCGTCGTTGAAGAACGGCCCGACCACGCCCTCGGGGAACGTCTGGCGGATGTCGCCGATCTTCTTGCGCACCTGGTAGAAGGCGTCGGCGACGGCGGCGCCGCGCACGGAGCCCTTGAGGTTGACGAAGATGGCGGCCGAGCCGGGGCGGGTGTAGGAGCGCAGGAAGTCGAGGCCCGGCGTCTCCTGCAGCTTGCGCTCGATCTTGTCGACCACCTGCTCCTGCATCTCCTCGACGGAAGCGCCTGGCCACTGCACCTGCGCCACCATCACGCGGAAGGTGAAGTCCGGGTCCTCCTTCTGGCCGAGGGTGAGGAAGGCGTAGCCGCCGGCGGCCAGCAGCAGCACGATCAGGAACGCCGCGAAGTTGCCGTGCGCGATCGCCCAGGCGGACAGGTTGAAGCGGGAGGCGCGAGAGTTGGGGTCGGACCCCTCGCCTCCACCGCCACGATTGGAAGGATCGCTTGCGCGAGGGGGCTGACCCCGACCGAGGCCTCCGTCGGCGGACATGGCAATTGCTCCGGTAAAAGGGGTCAGACCCCTCGCCTCCACGTTCCAGTTCAACTCTTGGCGCTTACGCGAGGGGTCTGACCCCTTTCCGAGCTCTTGCGCGAGGGGTTCGCCCCCTTTCTGCGCGTCAGCTCGATTTGCCCGTCCGCGCGCTGGTGCGCTCGCCGGGCAGCTTGACCCGCATGCCGTCGCGCAGGAACTGCACGCCCGCGCTGACCACCGTGTCGCCCGCCTTGATGCCGCCCGCCACCCTGACGCCTTCGTCGGCCGTGCCGGCGACCGTCACAGGCGTGCGGCGCACAGTCTTGCCTTCGGCATCGACGACGAACACCACGGGCGCCCCGTCCACCTCCGTCAGGGCCGTGAGAGGCACCAGCATGGCCGCGCCCTGCCCGTCGATGCGGATCGACACGGTGGCCGTCATGCCGAGACGCATGGCCTGCGGCGGATGGCCCACAGACACACGCACGGCGTAGGTGCGCGAGGCCGCGTCGGCCTGGCCGGCGATCTCGCGGATGCGGCCTTTCGCGCTCGTGCGCGGCCCGGCCCACAGCGTGACGGTGGCGTGCTGGCCGACGGCGAGACGGTCTGCGTCCCGCTCCGGCACGGCGATGGCGATCTCGGTCTCGCCGGCTTCCGCCACGGTGACGACCGCCTGGCCGGCGCTCACCACCTGACCCGGCTCAGCGGTGACGGCGGTGACGATGCTCGCCTTGTCGGCGGTGAGCGTGGCATAGGCTGCGGCGTTGGCGGCCTGCCGCAGCTGGGCCTCGGCCGAATCGAGGGCCGAGACGGCCGCGTCGAAGTCGTTGCGGCGGATGTCGTAGCTGGCCTGCGAGATGAACTGCTGCGCCAGCAGCGGCTTGGCGCGCTCCAGGTTGTCGCGCGTCACGTCGCGGCGGGTGCCGGCGGATGCCACTGCGGCCCTGGCGCTGTTCTCGGCGAGCTTCAGGTCGGTGTCGTCGACACGCGCGATGAGCTGCCCGACCGTGACGCGGTCTCCCACGTTGACCGCGCGCTCCACGATCTTGCCGCCGACGCGGAAACCGATGTTGCTCTCCACGCGGGCGCGCACCACGCCGGAGTAGCTGAACGTGCGCCCTTCGGGAGCTGCGGCGACGGTGGCGACCATCACCGGCCGGACGACCTGGGCCTCTTCCGGGGCGGCTTCGCCCCGGCAGCCCGCCAGCGCCGCGGCGATGCCGGCGACGGCCAGGCGCCGGGCGATGCGTCGCCCTCTCGCTTCTGGAAATGCAAGCCGGACAGGGCCGGACGGCCCGGCGGCCAAGATGCTCATGATCATCTCATCTCCCATGCGGTCGCGCCTGTGGCGGCGCTTGTTTGGGATAATGTAAGTTGAGCTAACATAGGGCAGGAGCAGCCGCAGCTCAAAGTGTTAGTGATGCTAACTTTTCAATTCATCGTGAAACGGCCATGCTGAGGATTATGAAGAAACGTGAAGTCGGCACGGTTGTACGCAAGGCGGGCAGGATGGAGCGCAAGGCGCCCTATCATCACGGCGACCTGCGCGAGGCACTGATCGCGGCCACGCGCCGGCTGGTCATGGAGCGCGGGGCGGAGAACTTCACGTTGGCCGACGCCTGCCGCGCCGCCGGCGTCACCACCGCGGCGCCCTATCGCCACTTCCGCAGCAAACAGCAGATCCTGGAGGAGATCGCCTCGCGCGGCTTCGACGCCCTGAAGGCGAAGGCGATGGCCGTGATCGCGGAGAAGGGGCCAGGCACCCTGGAGGCCATCGTGGCCATGGGCCAGGCCTATGTCGCCTTCGCCGTCAACGAGACGGCGCTGTTCCGCCTGATGTTCGGCCAGGAGCCGTCGCTCAAGAAGGCGGAGCACGTGACCGGAACCGGGCAGAGCTGCTTCTCGCACCTCATCGAGCAGATTACGCTCTATTGTCGGAAGAACCGCGTTCGCGGCGATGCGCAGGAGATCGCGCTGCGGCTGTGGACGTTCGTGCACGGCGCGGCGTCGCTGCAGATCGACCAGGACTATCTTGTGATTGCGCCGGACCTGGACGTGAACCGCCTCATCGCCAACGCCACGCCCGGTCTGCTCGCGCCCGCTCCACGATCGCGGAAGCCTTGAACAATACCGCGGGCGTGCGGTGCGGGTGCGGGCGCCGCGTCACGGCCCGGCGATGAAGGCGCCGTTGGTGAGGAACAGCAGCGCGGCCAGCGCCGCAAGGAGCCCCTGTTTGCCCGGGACGCGGCAGACGGCCAATGGCACGCCGACCAGGAGCAGGTGGGCCAGCACCACGGACGCGCTGAACAGGATGCACTCGTAGGGAAGGAACACGAGGAAGAAGAGGCCGCGCAGGAGCGCGAAGGCCGCCAGCCCGGCGAGAACCCCGGCGAGGCCACCGAGCGCCTCGCCGCGATACCGGGGCAGGAGGCTCGCAGCCAGCAGCGCGGCGAACAGCACAACCAGCGCGGCAGAGATTGGCGACGAGAAATAGTGCATTGCCAGCGGCTCGAAATCGCCGCCGTAGTTGACGTTGGCGTCGGCCAGGTAGGACGCGTCGCGGGACGGCGCGGCGATGCTGAAGAACAGCCACTTCACGACGAACGCGTGCAGGCTCCAGAGGCTGTAGTCGTTCTGCGCGATGTAATAGAGCAGCATGCTGAGATGAGTCGCCCCTTCCGGGTGGTATCCGGCTGCGCCCATCCTGCCACGCATGAGTGCTTCGAGGATGACCAGCGCCGCGGGGGCGGCGAGCGTATGGGCGCCGATCCACCGCAGGCGGCGCAGGTCCCAGCCGCGATGCACCGCCGTGTCGACCAGGGGGATGGCGACGAGGAAGCCGGCGACGATCTCGTTGAGGCAGGCGACCAGGAGGATGGCCGTGAGCAGCGCCCCGCCGCGTACCGTCCAAGTGTGCCGCAGGTGCAGGTAGACGCCGATGTAAAGCGCGGAGAGCGTGGCGCCGACGATCTTCGACTCCTCGATGCTGGAGAAGTACCAGATGCCGAGCGAGCCGGCGTACATGGCGCCGAAGATGAAGGCCTGGCGGCGCGGAACGACGGCGGCGAAGGCCCACGCCGCCGCCCAGACACCGACAGCGCCGACCAACGCGAACAGGGCCTTCAGCAGGTGCTCCGGCGCGATCCACGCCGAGAGCGGATGCACGATCTCCATCCAGGCCGCGGCCATAAGGACGGTGGTGGGGTGGAACCGGAAGATGCGGTCGAGGAAGTAGCTGCCCGAGATGCGGGCGAGCACGTCGCCTTTGGCCAGCTCCGCATAGAACCACGTGTCGGCGGCAAAGTGCGTCGTCCTGTGCGCGGCTTCGAGATGGAATGATGTGACCCAGTAGAGGCCGAACGCCGCCGCGGCTATCAGGGCGAACTGGACGTTCGCGCTCGTCCTCCAGGATTGGGCGCCGCGTTGGCTCTCGGATGAGTCCCGCGCGTCCTGCGCCACAGCGATTGGGCTGCCGGTCATGCACCCCGATCCTTCACTGACTGACGATGAAGGTGCCGTTGGTGACGATGAGCAAGATGGCCACGACCCCCAGCAGGCGCTGCTTGGCCGGAAAGCGCGACGCGGAGAACGGTATGGCGATGAGCAGCAGGTGGGCCAGCGTCACGCTGGAGCTGAAGAGGAGCGATTCGTAGGGGTAGACAGCGAAGAAGAACGCGCCGCGCAACACAGCGTAGGCGAGCAGGGCCAGCAGGATGCTGCCGGAGCCGCGCAGGCTTGCAGCGCGGCAGCGCCGGAGCAGGCAGGCCAGCAGGATCACGGCGAACAGCACGACCAGCGCGGCTGAGACGGGCGAGGAGAAGTAGTTGATCAGCTCGGGATCGAAGTACTTGTTCTGGGGCCAGTTGGGAAACACATGAGAGGCGTAGTATGTCGGCGCGGCGAGATTGTAGAACAGCCAGTTCGCCAGGAAGTAGTGCACGGTCCAGGCATCGAGCTTGTTGGCGGCGGCGTAGTAGAACAGCATGCTGAAATGGGACGCGCCCTCCGGGTCGGCGGTGCCGGCCACCACGTGCCCGTTGACGACCAGCTCCAGGAACGCAAGCGCCGCCGGCGGGGTAAGCGCATGGACCGCGACCCAGCGGAAGGCGCGCCGATCCCAGCCGCATCGCAGCAGCGTATCCACGAGCGGAATTGCGACCAGGAAGCCCGCCACGATCTCGTTGAAGCAGCCGAGCAGCAGTACCAGCGTCAGCAGCGCGGTGCCGCGCGGGGTCCGGTTCTGCCGCAAATCGAGATAGAGGGCGATATAGAGCGCGCTCAGGGTCGCGGTGACGATCTTCGATTCTTCGATGCTGGAGAAGAACCAGACGCCGAACGACGCGGCGTAGATGGCGCCCCACAACGCGACCTGGCGGCGCGGCACCACGGCCGCAAAAGCCCGCATGGCGGCCCATGTGCCGGCGGCGCCTGTGGCGGCGAACAGCGCCTTGAGCACGTTCTGCGGCGTAATCCACAGGGTGACGGGAGCGAGGAGCTTCATCCACGCGAGCTCCAGGACGACCGTCACCGGGTGGAAGCGGGTGACGCGGTCCACCATCTCCCCCTTGACCAGCCAGGCGTAGAGCGGGGAGTCTGAGCCGAACAGGATGGTCGCGTTGGCGGCCTCGATGAGCAGCGACGACAGCCAGTAGACGGCGAACGCCGCCAGGGGCACCAGCACGAAATCGGCGTCTCGGGCCGCCCGCGCGGCGAGCAGCGCGATGCGCCCTTTGGGCGCGGCGACGGCCGCGGCCGCCGCCCTCGTGGAGACGATAGCATCCGCCATATCGGGCTCCGGCGATGGGGGTCGCGCGGCCGGCGCAGGCCGGCGGGCGTCTACCGACAACCCGCGACGGCGACGTAAGCTGTGTTGGGCAAGACTCCCAACCGTTTCGGTGCGGCTAGACTCGCCCACAACTGTGAACGCCGCCTGAACGGCGGTGCACCAAGCGGGTACCGGGTGAGGGACGGCGGCGCGGCGCCAGGAGCGGCGCGTCAAACGGAGAGTGCCGCGATCAGGTGCTCGATCGTAGCGACGGTCGAGGCATCGATGCGGCCGTCCACGCGCTCCGGCCGGAAATGGCGCTGGAAGGCGGCGACGACTACCTCGGTCCTGGCGTCCACCACACCCGTCGGCTCGATGCCGTAGCCGTAACGCAGCAGACTGAGCGCTTACGCCTTGGCGCCGTGGCGGCCGCCGCCGAGGGCTGGAGTGGCATGGGCGTCCAGAGGCCAGCGGGCGCGCGCCTGCACCTCCGGGCCGCCGATTAGGCCCAATGCCAGGCGCTCGGCGCCGGCCCAGGCGATCATGGCGCCGTTGTCGGTGCACAGCTGCGGCGGGGGCGCGTGCAGGGTGTGGCCGCGCGCACCGGTGAGGGCCGTCAGCGCAGCGTGGATCTGCCGGTTGGCCGCCACGCCACCGGCGACGACCAGATGCCCCTCGCGCCAGCGCAGGCGCTCGTCGGCGATCTCCATCGCGCGCCGCACGCGATCGGCGAGGCTTGCGCATACCGCCTCCTGGAATTCGGCGCACAGGTCGGCAATGTCGCGCTCGCTCAGGGACGTTCCTGACCGAACCAGGGCCTGCGCCTGGCGTCGCACGGCCGTCTTGAGGCCCGCGAAGGAGAAATGCGGCTCGGCCCGGCCCAGCATGGGGCGCGGCAGGGCGAAGCGCCCCGGCCGGCCGGCCGCCGCGGCACGCTCCACCGCCGGGCCGCCGGGAAAGCCGAGCCCCAGGAGCTTGGCGGTCTTGTCGAAGGCCTCGCCCAGGGCGTCGTCGATGGTGGTGCCCAGCCGCTCGTAGCGGCCCACGCCGTGCACGATCAGCAGCTGCGTGTGCCCGCCCGAGACCAGCAGCAGCAGATAGGGCGGGCGCAGCCCCTCCGTGAGACCCACGGTGAGCGCATGCCCCTCCAGGTGGTTCACCCCCACGAGCGGCAGGCGGTGCACCATGGCCAGGGCCTTGGCGGTGGTGACGCCCACCAGCAGGCCGCCGATCAGCCCCGGCCCCGCGGTCACTGCCACCGCGTCGAGGTCGGCCAGGTCCACATCCGCGTCGCTGAGCGCCAGGGCCACGATCTCGTCCAGGCACTCCACGTGGGCGCGGGCGGCGAACTCGGGCACCACGCCGCCGAAGCGGCGGTGCTCCTCCCACTGGCCGCGCACCACGTTCGACAATATTCGGCCCGTTCCATCCGGCGCGCGCGCCACCACCGCCGCGGCGGTCTCGTCGCAGCTCGTCTCGATCCCGAGAACCAGGGTGGGGCGCTCGCTGCCGTCGCTGTTGGAGAGCTGGGCCATGGGTGATAGATGGGGGCCGAGGAGGAGCCGTGCACCGGGCGGTGCACGGGCCGTGCGCGAGGGCAGGCCGCCGGCCGGCAATCCGCCCGAGCCCGCTTTCCGTAACCCGCCTAGTGTTCCGCGCCTAACACAGGATTCCCAAATTGCCGCAAATCAGTCAGTCTGCGGCCATGAGACGAGACGACATCTGCCTTTATGTGGGCCCTTCGAGCCGTGCTCGGCTGGTGGCTCTGATCGCTGACCGCAACACG
>DATBKR010000513.1:0-9484 GCA_036555805.1 Hyphomicrobiaceae bacterium
AAGGCCCAGCGCCGGCCGGAAGACGACGAGATCGGAGAGCCGCACCTCGCCCCTCGCTCCCCTTTCCGGAGTGGCGTCCGTCCCACCGCTGCCCCATCGACCTATGTCGGCCTTGACAGGCGTGGGTGGCCCATTGGACAATTGGTCAGACAAAAACACGCAAAAACAAAACGACGTGACGGGGGCGACGCGCAAGGGAGCAGAGGCTTGCCGCTCGAGGTGCTGGCACCGCGACGACTCTACCGCCAGATCGCCGATCAGCTGCACCAGCTGATCGACGACGGCGAATATCCGGTGGGCGGCCGGCTTCCGACCGAGCGGGAGCTTGCCGAGGACGCTCGGCGTGTCGCGGCCGACGGTGCGCGAGGCCCTGATCGCGCTGGAGGTGGAAGGGCGCGTCAGGATCAAGGTCGGCTCCGGCATCTACGTCACCGAGCAGCAGCCTGCGGCCGCGCCGCCTGCGCCTCCCGACCCGATCGCCGGCCCGTTCGAGCTGCTCAGCGCCCGCGCCTTCGTCGAGAGCGCGGTGGCGGAGGAGGCCGCCCGGGTCGCGGGCCCGGCGGACGTAGCGCGGCTCGACTCCCTGCTGGACGAGACCGAGGCCGTGTCGCTCTCGTGCGACACATGGATCGCCCTCGACCGCCAGTTCCATATCGGCGTGGTCGCCACGCTCGGCAATGCCGTGCTCGTACGCTGCGTCGGCGACCTCTTCGACCAGCGCGTCAACCCCTACTACGCGCGGCTGGCGCAGCACTTCGAGAACCCGGCCACCTGGCGCACCGCCCACGAGGAGCACAGGGCCGTGCGGGACGCCATCGCCGGCCACGACCCGCCGCGGGCGCGGGCCGCCATGCGCGCCCACCTGGAGCGCTCGCACGAGCGCTTCTGCCGCGATTTCGGCGAGCCGCACGACCACCGCCATGCCGGCTCGCAGGCCGAGGGCGGGGCGGGTGCGCGGCCGGCGCGGGGCAGGATCGCGTGCGCCCGGCCGCGGCGAGCGATGGCAAGGATGCGCGGGAAGGCGACGTAGCGGGAGACAGAGGACGAGGGCACGGAAGGCCGGTCGCCTTTCCAGCAAGCAGGACACCCTGGGACTCCACGGAGGCCGGTCGACGGGTGCAGGTCGTTGCAGCTTCAAACGTGTGCCGGGCCGGCGCGGCCAGGCCCCGAACCGAGGAGGAGACGCGAATGACGCGAAAGAAGATCACACGCAGGCGCTTCATGGCTGCCACTGCGGCGGCATCGGCAAGCATGGTCGCGGCACCGTTCGTGCGCACGGCCGCCGCCGCCGGCAGGCTCTCGATCGGGTTCTGGGACCACTGGGTGCCGGGCGCCAACAGCGCCACCAAGTCGGTGGTCGAGGCGTGGGCGGCGAAGGAGAAGGTCGAGGTCCAGATCGACTACATCCCCTCGCAGGGGCGCAAGAACCTCATCACCATCGCCGCAGAGGCGCAGGCCAAATCGGGCCACGACATCTTCGCGTTCCCGACCTGGGAGCCGCAGGCGCACGCCGAGGAGCTCGAGCCGGTCGATGACGTGATGGCCGATCTCATCAAGGAGCACGGCAAGGTCAACGGCACCGTCGAGTATCTCGGCAGGGCCAACGGCCACTGGATCGCCGTGCCGGCGACCGTCGGCAGCCAGATCAAGGGGCCGTGCTCGCGCATCGACTTGATGAAGTCGCTTGCCGGCATCGACGTGCAGGCGATGTACCCGGCCGGCGGCGCGCCGAAAGCGGACAGCTGGACGCTGGACGCGTTCCTCAAGGCGGCGGAGGCCTGCCACAAGGGCGGCAAGGCGTTTGGCATCGGCCTCGGCACAACGGCCGACTCGGTTGATTCCGCGGGCGCCTTCTTCCAGGCGCACGGCGCCATGCTGGTGAACGAGAAGGGCGATATCACCGTCAAGTCGGACAAAGTGCGCCAAGCCCTGGAGTTCATGGCCAAACTCGCGCAGTTCCTCCCGCCGGATGCACCGGCGTGGGACGACAGTTCAAACAACAAGTGGCTGATCTCGGGCAGCGGCTCGCTGATCATGAACCCGCCGAGCGCGTGGGCGGTCGCCAAGCGCGACGCACCCAAGGTGGCCGAGCAGTGCTGGACGCACGGCTTCCCCTCGGGCCCGAACGGCCGCTACGCGCCGTTCGTGCCCTATTTCTGGGGCATCTGGGGCTTCAGCAAGAACAAGTCGGCGGCCAAGAGCCTGCTCAGGGCGCTCTCGACGCGCGCGGCGGCCGAGAAGATGGTGGCGGCGAGCGGCGGCTACGACCTGCCCTCGTTCGAAAGGCTCACCGACTTCAATACCTGGACGGAGGAGGAGCCGCCCAAGGGCACACTCTATCACTATCCCAATCCGTATAACCACCAGATCCTGTCGATTGCCGCTGCACCCGCCCCGCCGAAGATCGCGCATCAGATCTACGTGCAGGGCCTGCAGACCAAGATGGTGGCGCGCCTGCTCAACAAGGAGAAGCTGGAGTCGGTGCTCTCCTGGGCCGAGAGCGAGGCAGAAGGCTACATGCGCACGTGAAAGCCCCCTCTCCCCATGCCCGCAGGGCATGGGGAGAGGGTTGGGGTGAGGGGCAGCCCGAGACTCCGAGGCGAGGGGTCTGACCCCTCGCCTCGACGATGAAGAAAGTCCACTCCGTTTGGCGCGAAGGGTCTGACCCCTTCCAACGAGGTATTCCATGGTCGACGCAGCGCTGAGCCAGGCTGAAGCCGCGCGTCCCGGGGGCCGGCGGTCGAGCCTGCGCCGGACGATGCAGCGCAAATCGACCATCGCGTTCTTCATGGCGCTGCCGCTGATCCTGCTGATCGCGCTCCTGGTGCTGTACCCAGCGCTCTATTCGATCCATCTCGCGACGCTGAACAAGTCGATGCAGCGCTTCGTCGGCTTCGGCAACTTCCTGTTCCTGTTCAAGCGTGAAACGTTCTGGATGGTGGTGCGCCAGTCGTGCATCTTCGCCATCACGGCCGTGGTCTTCAAAGCCATCATCGGCTTCGTCGTCGCGCACTTCGTCCACAACCTCCCGGCCAAGGGCCAGCGCAAGTGGCGCGGCATGCTGCTGGTGCCGTGGGTCATTCCGCCGGCCATGAGCTGCCTCGCTTGGCTGTGGCTGTTCGATCCCTCCTACAGCGCCTTCAACTGGGTGCTCGCGCTGTTCGGCATCGGCCCGATCCCGTGGACCGGCGACGCCTACTGGGCACGGTTCTCGGTGATCCTCGTCAACATCTGGATCGGCGCGCCGTTCTTCATGATCATGTACCTGGCGGCGCTCAAGTCGGTGCCGGACCAGCTCTACGAGGCCGCGGCCATCGACGGCGCCAACTGGTGGCAGCGCACTTGGTACGTCACGCTGCCGATGATGCGCAACATCATCGCCATCACGGCGCTGTTCTCGCTCATCGTCACGTTCGCCAACTTCGACATCGTCCAGATCATGACCGCCGGCGGCCCCATCGATGCGACCCATGTATTCGCCACGTGGGCGTTCCAGGTAGGCATCCAGTTGAGCGACATTCCGCTCGGCGCGGCCGTCTCGCTGTTCATGGTGCCGATCCTGGCGGTGGCCGCCATCTTCATCCTGCGCGACATCACCCGGCGGGGGAGTGAGGTGTGATGGCCGACACCGCGATGGCCGCTCCGGCACAGAGGGGGCGCAGGCTCAAGTACGGCAGCATGAGCCGCGACCGCACCTGGGCGCTGCGCTGGTCCTATTTCTTCCTCATCCTGTTCGTCATCTTCTTTCTGCTGCCACCGGTCTACATGCTGATCACCTCGCTCAAGACCAGCGCGGAGATCTCGGCGGCCACCAACCCCTGGTGGGTGTTCCACCCCACCCTCGAAAACTACCGCGAGCTCCTCACGTCGCCGCAGTACCTCGGCTATTTCCGCAACTCGGTGCTGGTCTCGGCGGTCGTGGTGGCGGTCACCATGCTGATCAGCGTGCCGGCCGCCTTCGCCCTGTCGCGCATGAAGTTCTGGGGCTCGTCGGCGCTGGCCACCGGCGTGTTCCTGACCTACCTGGTGCCCGACACGCTGCTGTTCATCCCGCTGTTCAAGATGTTCGCCGTGTTCAACGACTGGACCGGCATCCAGCTCATCAACCGCTGGTATGTCCTGCTCATCGTCTACCCGACGCTGACGGTGCCGTTCTGCACATGGATCATGATCGGCTACTTCGCCTCCATCCCCAAGGAGCTGGACGAGGCGGCGCTGATCGACGGCGCCGGCTGGCTGCAGACGCTCACCAAGGTGTTCATTCCGGTGGCCCTGCCGGGGCTGATCGCCGCCACCATCTTCGCCTTCACCGTGAGCTGGGCGCAGTTCCTCTATCCGCTCGCCTTCACGACCTCCACCGAGCAGCTGGTGCTGCCAGTGGGCATCATCACCTCGCTCATCAAGGGCGACGTGTTCAACTGGGGCCAGATCATGACAGGCGCGCTGCTGGGCGCCGCGCCGCCGCTCATCATCTACGCCTTCCTCATGGACTACTACATCGCCGGGCTCACGGCCGGCGCCACCAAGGGCTGAGCAGGGGCTGAGACGCATGGCCGAAGTGAGACTGCGCAAGGTCGTCAAGCGCTTCGACGAGGTCGAGGCGGTGCGCGGCATCGACCTCGACATCGCCGACCACGAGTTCGTGGTGCTGGTCGGCCCGTCGGGGTGCGGCAAGTCGACGACGCTGCGCATGATCGCGGGGCTGGAGGACATCTCGGACGGCGAGATCCTGATCGGCGGCGACGTGGTGAACGACGTGCCCCCGAAAGACCGGGACATCGCCATGGTGTTCCAGAACTACGCCCTCTACCCGCACATGACCGTGTTCCAGAACATGTCGTTCGGGCTGCGGCTCAAGCGCTACCCCAAGGCCGAGATCAAGAAGCGCGTGGACGAGGCGGCGCGCATCCTCGACATTGCGGAGCTGCTCGACCGCAAGCCCAAGCAGCTGTCGGGCGGCCAGCGCCAGCGCGTCGCCATGGGCCGCGCCATCGTCCGCAACCCCAAGGTGTTCCTGTTCGACGAGCCGTTGTCCAACCTCGACGCCAAGCTGCGCGTCGCCATGCGCACCGAGATCAAAAAGGTGCACCAGCAGGTGCGCACCACCACGGTCTACGTCACCCACGACCAGGTCGAGGCCATGACGCTGGCCGACCGCGTGGTGGTGATGAACAACGGCAACATCGAGCAGATCGGCACGCCACAGCAGCTCTATCACGCGCCCACCACGCGCTTCGTGGCGGGCTTCATCGGCTCGCCGGCCATGAACTTCATCCCGTGCCGGCTGGAGGAGCAGGCCGGCGCCCTCTCGATCCGGCTCACCGACAGCCTCGCGTTCCCCGTGCCCGAGGCCAAGGCCGTCCGCTATCGCGGCTCCTCTGCGAACGGAAGCGTGCTGCTGGGGCTGCGGCCCGAGCACATCACGGAGGCGCACGGGCACCTGGAGCCGGGCGCCGTGCCGTTCGAGGCCAGGCTGGAGGTGACCGAGCCGATGGGGATGGAGACGCTGGTCTACTTTGGCGTCAACGGCACGCAGGTGTGCGGGCGCGTCAACCCCAACTCCGGCGCGCGCGAAGGCGCCCCGCTGCGCCTGGCCGCCGACCTCAACAACATGCACCTGATCGACGCCGCTTCAGGGCGCGTGATCTGACTAGCTCACATGTAGGTTGGGTCGAGCGCAGCGAGACCCAACAACGGGTGTCGGGTCTGCCGCCGGCTTGCGCCGGCGTTGACCCAACCTACGTGTCAACAGTCGAGCGCGGTCAGTCGCTGCGCCTTCGGCGGCCCGCGCCGTCAGTCGAACGGGTAGACGCCGGGCTGCGGCTCGTAGGCCTCCTCGATGCCGCGAACGCCCGAGCGCAGCATGGCCTCCCAGGATTCGCGGGTGGTGGCGCCGATGTGCGGCGAGCCGAAGAAGTTGGGCACGTCGAGCAGCGGATTGCCGTTGGCCGGCTCCACCGCGAACACGTCGAACGCGGCGCCGGCGATATGGCCGCTCTCCAGCCGCGCCTTGAGTGCCACCTCGTCGACGATGCCGCCGCGCGCGCAGTTGATCAGCACGGCGCCGGGCTTCACCTTGTCGAGCACCTCGGCCGTATACATGCCGATGGTGGTGGCATTGCGCGAAAGGTGGATGGTGAGCACGTCGGAGCGCGCCCAGAGTTCCTCGGCCCGGACCTTCTCCACGCCGTAGCGCTCGTAGAAGTCGGAAAAGTCCACGCGGTCGCAGGCGAGGATCCTCACACCGTAGGGCTGCAGCAGCTTCACCACCTCCTTGCCGATGTGGCCGCAGCCGTGGATGCCGACGGCGCGACCCCTGAGGTCGGCGCCGAAGCCCATCGGCCCTTTCCATTGACCGCCCGCCAGGAGCGAGGAGAAGAGGTGGATGCGCCGCAGCGCGAAGACCATGTAGCAGACGGCCAGCTCCGACACCGACACCTTGTTGATGCCCGCCGCCCACCACATGCGCTTGCCGTGCTTCTTCAGGATGGCCGGATCGATATGGTCCACCCCGGCCGAGCACAGCGAGATCGTCTTGAGGTCCGGCAGGGCGGCGCATACGCGCTCCGTGAACCGGTCGAGCCCGATTACGGCGGCGTCGTAGCCCGCAAGGTAGTCGATCAGCTCGTCCTCGGTCAGCGGCCGCCGCTCGCTGCGGAACCTGGTGCCGGGGTAGGCGGCGGCGAGTTCCGCCTTCAGCTGCGGGAAGAAGTCGAAATAGGGCGTGGTGACGGCAACGCGGGGCATGCGGGCGGTCGTCCGGGGTGATGTCTCGTGGATGGGCCAGGGGCAAGGTTCGCCCAACGCTAGCAGAGCCCCATGCGGGCTGAAAGCGATCCGAGCCACGCGCTCTGTCGCCGCCTGTAGCGGACGCGGAAAAAAATGTCGTGTTGCGCTGCAGAATGAGGAGCCGCCTCCGAGCCATCGCGAACCCGACACGGCTCGGTGTTTGGGCCGAGCCCCTCGCCGCTTTGCTGCTATATTGCCCGCCGGAATTTATCAACGATGTTGCCGAAGGGGCCTCGTGATGCGTGGGGGGTACTTTTGCGTCTTGATCGGGTTACTGCTGCTGGGGCCAATCGATGCCAGGGCCGGGCAGACCAAGCTCAGAGTGACGCTCCAGCTGCCCATATCGAATCATCTTGGCACGAACTTGATGCAGTTCAAGAAGGAGGTAGAACGCCGCAGCGACGGAGCGATCACGGTCGAAATCTACGACAACTCCAGGCTGTTCAGCGACAACGAAGCCCTCGGCGCTGTGTCATCCGGCGCCATCGAGATGGCCACAATTACCTATCAGCAGCTGACCAAAAATGTCCCGGCAATTGGCATCTTCGAGCAACCTTTTCTTTTCAATTTCGAAGCGCTCGTCCGTGCCGCAGCCGACCCGAGCAACGAGATAAGGCAATTGCTGGACGAGGCCGTCCTCAAGGCTACCGGGACGCGAGTGTTGTGGTGGCAATCCTACGGCTCCAGCGTCTTCTTTTCCAAAGGTCAGGACGCCAGGCAGCCGGATGGCATCCGCGGTCGGAAAGTCCGCGTGTTCGGCGAGAACATGGCTCACTTTACTCGGTACTGTGGAGGCATCCCTTTCCTGATCTCAGCATCCAAACAGCATCAAGCAATCAAGGATGGCACCGTAGATATGGTCATGACCGGCATCACCGGTGTGGACTCCCGTGAGCTCTGGAAGGTGACGGACACTATTACGCGCACGGAGCACGCCGCGCTGGAGTTCCTCGTTATCATCAACGACAGGGTTTGGCAGTCGCTTGACCAGCGGGGCAAGGCCGTAGTGTCGGAGTCCTCGAGGATGGTGGAGCAGGACTTGCGGGAGCGGATGGCCGACATCGAGGCCAAGGCCTATGCCTTTGCGCGCGAGAAGGGGATGAAGATCTATGAGCCTTCGCCGGACGATGTGATGGAGTGGCGCGCTTGCAGCGCACGCCTTGTCGAAGACTACATGAAGGATGCTGGGCAGTTGGCGTTTCGTCTCATGGCCGCCTATGGAAGATTGCGCACGCAGCCCTGCTGCAGCACCGGCCCTGCAGGCACCTTCAGCTTGCGCTGAAAATCCCGGACAAGGGCTCGCCTACACCGCGGCTGGCGTGCGTTTGCGGAGATGTGTGGCCGCGGTTGCAGCCACACATCTCCGCGTTCAAGCCGTTCTCGACCCTTCGCGCTTATTCAGCGGGTCCGCCGGTCGTCGGATGCGGGCGGGGTCCGCCGGCCGTCGGCGCGCTCGGCTCTACCCTCTGCCAGCGTGTCGGCCTCGCGATCAGCTCGGCGAAGGTGGTCGCGGCCGCGCTCGTGAGGAGCAGGGAGCCGCCAACGGCGATCAGGCCCACGAATGCCAACGTGTGCCAGACCGTCGGGAGGACGTAAGCCAGAATGCCGAGAATGATGGCAGCGATGCCAACCATCACCTGCACTCCCGCCGCTCCGGACCTGCTCTGACGAGCGACTTCGAGGACGTGGCCCTCCGAAGTGTCGCGGGGCACGCCATTGGCGGGAAACATCTGCGCCCCGGCGACGCCGGCCAACATCAGGGAGCCGCCGAAAACGATCAGGGCGGCAGGAACCAGGTATTGGGCGTTGACCGCGACAAGCGCGAGGATGCCCAGCACGATGCCGGCTCCGCCCACCAGCAGCTCTATCGTCATCCCCCGGCTGGCCGGAATTGCGGAATCGTCTCCGTTTGCCAGGGCCGCGGAATACTCTGCAGTGATCTCCATTCCCTGCAGAACCAGAGCGACCCCGATGATGATTGTGATGACCGCGAGCATCGTGTCAGTGATGAGGCCCGCGAGACCTAGGATACCAAGAACGATGGCTGCGACCCCGCCGATGGCCTCGATCAGCGCGCCCATCGAGATGACGTTCGCAGCGGTTCTCGCTCTTTCACCGGAAACCAGTGCCATTGTTGCCTCCTAAAAGTTCAGTGCAGGAGGAACCTTGTGACCCGCAACACTGCGCGGGACTTTGGATTCCCCTCCGCAGCGGATTTCACCTACATCAACGTGTAAGTGGCGTTCAGGTTCGCCCTATCGCTTGAATGTGACAGGACCCATCGTCGCAGTGGCACATCGGGCGACGATCGTGAAAACGCGCTACAAATGCAAGAAGCCGTACACGCGATGCTGGCCGGTCAGATCGAGCCGCCAAGGCGCACGGCTTTGCCCTTCAAACCCATCCCGCAACCCCTGTACAGCAGCACGACGTAGGCTGGAGCGCAAACCGCCTTTACACGTGTGACGGTGCAAAGATTAACACGTGTGACGGTGCAAAGATTGCACGTCAGGTCATGGGCGTTGTGCCAATTTCGCCCGGACGCCGGGCTCCGCTCTACGTTTGAGAATATGTCCGCTTCTTTGGTTACGACACCACTCAAGCTGGCACGGTGCCCCATGGCGCATACCTTCTTCACAATCGGACATTCGACGCGGTCGATCGAAGAGTTCGTGGCCCTGCTCCGCCAGGTGGA
>DATBKR010000514.1:0-8279 GCA_036555805.1 Hyphomicrobiaceae bacterium
CAGCAGGTGCTCCGAATCTGCTCCCGTGATATCCCTCGTCATGGCGTTGTCTCCGTCGGCGGCTGCCAACCGCCGTTTTGGCTTTCAGTTCAAGCCGGAGATAACGCCACCTCCGATTCCCACCAATCCTGGGACGGCACCCCTGTGTTAGGCGCGGAACACTAGTGTAGGCCACGGGCAAGCTCGCTGAGCGACCACACGACCCAAATTGAAGGCGCCAGGAAAGCCCCGAACGCCACTCTCTCCGTTCCCGATAGGCTTTCGCGCCGAATGATCGCGCGCACGATGACGAAGCTCAGCGCTGCCGCGCTGGCTAGGAGGATAACTCCAGCGAGGTCATCCCAGCCCGTCCAGGCACCGCCCGCCGCGGCCAGCTTCACATCGCCCAGGCCGAGCCCTTCGCATCCTCGCAGGCGTGCGTACGCTTCCCTCACCAGCCAGAGCGCGGCACCGCCGAGGAAGGCGCCGATTGCGTAGTCGATGCCCACGAGCTGGCTGCGCGACGGATCGAGCATGGAGCCAGATGCGAGCAGCCCCAGGACGATGGTCGGCAACGAAAGGACGTCCGGAATAGTAAAGCGGCGCGCATCAATAGCGGCGATGGCAAGCATTACCCCCCCGAGGAAACTGGAAACAATCGCCGTCTTGGGAGGAAAGGCATGGAACGAGAAAGCGGCAATGCCCACTGCAATGGCGATCAAGTATGCATCGCCGCCTATTCCAGGCATGATGTGACACTCGCGGTGATCCCAGGCCGCCAACCTCGAAATGACCGAACCGAACAGTCGATGGGCATAGAAACGGACTCCATGCAAGAGGTTGTGTCGATGGGGGGACATCAGCAGCTTGGATTGGACGGAGCTATCGCCGAATCTGGGTGACGGCCTGATCGGTCAGGCGGCGGCGACGTTGGGTTGAGCGTCGGTGTTTTTCGGAACGACCTCGAGCCCGTCGGCGAACTTCACACCGAGGATCAGCTTTGGCAAGAGGGCGTGACCGCCGAGCCGGCGCCAGCCCCTCTGCGCGGCCTCGGCCAGCTTGAACACCATGGCGAGCGCGGTCTTGTTGGAGAGGCAGCCTTTCGACCGGATCGTGCGATGGCGCACGGTCGCGAAGGTGCTCTCGATCGGGTTGGTGGTGCGCAGGTGTTTCCAGTGCTCGGCGGGGAAGTCGTAGAAGGCGAGCAGCGCATCGCGGTCCTTGGCGAGGCATTGGGCCGCCTTCTCGTACTTGACCTCGTAGCCCTCCATGAAGGCGTCGAACGCAGCATCGGCCTCGGCCTTCGTCTCGGCCATCCAGATCTCCTGCAGGGCGCGCTTGGCCTTCGGCTGCTGGCTGACGGGGAGTTTGTTCAAGACGTTCGCGGCCTTGTGCACCCAGCAGCGCTGCTCGCGCGTCTTTGGCCATACCTCGCCCGCCGCCTTCCAGAAGCCGAGCGCGCCGTCGGCGATGACGAGCTCGGGCGCGATGGCAAGCCCGCGCCGCTTCAGATCGAGCAGCAGATGGCGCCAGTCCGAGGCGCTTTCGCGGGCGCCGTCGGTGAAGCCGACCAGTTCCTTCCTGCCCTCCGGCGTGGCGCCGATCAGCACCAGGATGCACTGCTTCTGGTCCTCCAGACGCGCCTCCAGGTGGATGCCGTCGGCCCAGACGTAGACGTAGCGCTTGGCGGACAGATCGCGCCTGGCCCAGGCCGCGTGCTCGTCCTGCCAGCCGTCCTTGAGGCGGCCGATGGCCGACGCCGAAAGCCCCGCCGCATCCTTGCCGAGCAAGGCCGCGAGCGCCTCGGAGAAGTCGCCGGTGGAGATGCCCTTCAGATAGAGGATCGGCAGCAGCGTCGCGATCGACTTCGAGCGGCGCACGTAGGGTGGCAGGATTGCGGGCGTGAAGCGGATGCGGGCGGGATCGTCCCCGCCGGCCCCGCGGTCGCGCACGCGCGGCTGCCTGACGGCGACGGGCCCGATGCCGGTCATCACCTCGCGCTCGGGCAGGTGGCCGTGGCGGACAAGCCGCTGGCGGCCAGTCTCCGTCTCCAGATCGGCATGGCTGGCGAGGAACTCGGCGACCTCGGCCTCGACCGCCTGCGCCAGCAAGGCCCGCGCTCCGCCGCGCAAGATCTCGGTGAGCCGATCCTCGAATGCTCCTGGCTGAATCAGCCGGACAACGTTATCGTTCGACACGGCATATCGCTCCTTCGGTGGAGAAGTGAGGTCGTCAAGCAACCCCACGATATGCCGCCTTCCCGATTCGATCCGTCACCAACTTCCGGCGATAGCTCCGATTGGACGCGATACGCAGCCTGATCCGCGGAAGAACCGCACGGCGATCAGCGGCGCGTCGTGCAGCGCCCGCAACACCATGCCGATGTTGCCACACTACAAGGGCGACAGGTAGCTCAAGAATTATAGCGCAATCTCAATAACATAGGTGTTCGCAGTTTCATCCTGTCGGGCGCCCCATTTGGTGCGAAACTGCAACCACTGAGACGGGTGCGTATTCCGCAACGCCTACCCTCGCTTGACGGCCACCCGCCCCCCTCGCTGCTTCTCATGAGCATCGTTCGCTTCGCCAGTTCTCGGCGGGGGATCGCGAGACCAAGCGTGCGATGCGGCAGAGTGCCGCGCGAATGTCTGCTGGGTGATCGTATCCAACAATCTATCCAACAATCGGACCAAGGCTCATTGATATTTACATGTAATATCAATTGGTAACGCGCCTGAAAGCCTGCCACTCGATTCCCCTCGGCTCCACCATAGTTCTCTCCCAACGTATTGTTCTTGCTTACAGATGTGCACCTGGGCGGCCTTGCCTTCGCCGCTGGTGGTGTCGCCGACGATGAGCCAGGACACCAGTAGGGCGATGCTGACGCACGCCCTTTCACGGCGATCTCGCCGGCGTTCTTGACGACGTCAACGCGCGTTCCGCCAATCCCGGCCGGGATAGGCCTTGTCCGCATCTCCAGCTACGATTGCCCGATGAACCGGCACGCCGTCATCTTTGCCCTGCTCTCAGCCGCCCTGTTCGGCATCTCCACGCCCGCGGCCAAGGCCCTTCTTGGCACCACTGATCCGGCCATCCTCGCCGGTCTCCTCTATTGCGGCGCCGGGGTTGGCGTCGCCGTGCTCCGTCGCGCCGGGCGCCGCCTGATCCTCGCCCGGTCGCGTGCCCCCGAGGCGCCGCTCAGGCGCCACGATGTGCCCTGGCTTGCCGGCGCCATCGCGGCCGGCGGCATCGTCGGCCCTCTTCTCCTGATGGCGGGCCTCGCCCGTACCGATGCGACGACCGCTTCCCTTCTGCTGACCCTCGAGGGCGCTGCCACCGCCCTGATGGCATGGTTCGTCTTCAAGGAGAACTTTGACCGGCGCGTTGCGCTCGGCATGCTTTGCCTCATCGCAGGAGCCGCCGTCCTTGCCTGGTCCGGCCAGCCGACCTGGTCGAGCCTGATCGGGCCTGGTGCAATCATTGGCGCTTGCACGGCATGGGGGCTCGACAACAACCTCACGCGCAAGGTGTCGCTGGCCGACCCTCTGCAGATCGTCGAGCTCAAAGGCCTTATCGCCGGCCCCGTCAATCTCGCCCTGGGGCTTTTCGCCGGCGGCAGAATTCCGGGCCCGTCCGTACTGTCGCTGGCAGGAGTGGTGGGCTTCCTTGGCTACGGCGTGAGCCTGGCGCTGTTCGTCATGGCCCTGCGCGACCTCGGCACGGCGCGCACAGGCGCCTACTTCTCGACAGCGCCCTTCATCGGCGCCGTGGCTGCACTCGTCATCCTGCGCGAGCCGGTAACACTCCAGCTATTGGCTGCCGGCGCGCTCATGGCGCTCGGCGTCTGGCTGCACCTGACCGAGGACCATGACCACGAGCACGTGCACGAGCCGATGGAGCACAGCCATCCGCATGTCCACGATGCCCACCACCGGCATGTCCATGGGCCGGACGACCCGCGCGGCGAACCGCATACGCATTGGCACCGCCACGAACCGCTCGTGCACAAGCATCCGCACGTCCCTGACATGCACCACACCCACGGCCACGGCGTGGCGCACGGCCAGCGGAAACCCCAGACCACCACCAGCTAGCCGTCTTGCTGCCCTTCTCCCTCCGGCGGAGCGCTCGCGGCCGCCATTCGCGGGCGCATCGGCGCGAGCCTCGCAGAACCCTCGCGCAGCTGCGCATGTGCCGGAAGATCGATCCATTTATGGAATCTTTATGAAACAGGGCTCGGCCCCGTCTCGATTTCCTATGGCGCCATAGGCAAGTGTGCGCCGCCTGCAACAGCGACGCCCTTCGCCTTCGATCGCGGTCGTGCGCTTCGGCGGGTGATTGCCGTCGCGAAGTCTACCCGCGCATCCCGGCCTGACACATCGCAAGGAGCAACCATGTTGGACCTGATCCTGCTGGCCGTGGGCCTGGGCTTTTTCGTCCTTTCGATCGCCTACGTCTATGGCTGTGAACGTCTCTGAGGGAGGTGCCCATGCTCGTCGAATACATCCTGGGAGGGGCCGTGACCGCCGGCCTCTTCGCCTTCCTGACCTATGCGCTGCTGCGCCCTGAGAAGTTCTGAGCGCGGTCCCGAGAGAGACGTATCATGACCCTTTTAGGCTGGCTGCAAATCCTGCTCTTCTGCGCGATCATCGCCGCGCTGGTGAGGCCGCTTGGCGGCTACCTGACCCGCGTCTTCAACGGCGAGCGCACCCTCCTGTCTCCCATTCTCCGCCCGGTCGAGGCCGCGCTCTATGCCGTGGGCGGCGTCGACGAGAAGCGCGAGCAGCACTGGACCGCCTACACGGCGGCGATGCTGCTGTTCCACGTCGGCGGCTTCCTCATCCTCTACGCCCTTATGCGCTTCCAGGCCGTCCTGCCGTTCAATCCTGCCGAGCAGTCGGCGGTCGCGCCGGATCTCGCCTTCAACACCGCTGTCAGCTTCGTCACCAATACCAACTGGCAGAACTACGGCGGAGAAAGCACGATGTCCTACCTCGTGCAGATGCTGGGCCTTACGCACCAGAACTTCCTGTCCGCCGCCACCGGCATCGTGCTCGCGGTCGCTCTCATCCGCGGCTTCGCCCGTGCGTCGATGCAGACCATCGGCAACTTCTGGGTGGATATCACGCGCTGCACGCTCTACGTGCTTCTGCCGATCTGCGTCGGCTATGCCCTTTACCTCGTCTGGGAAGGCGTTCCGCAGACGCTCGGCCCCTACGTGGAGGCCGTGACGCTGGAGGGCCGCAAGCAGTTGATCGCGCTCGGACCAGCGGCGTCGCAGATTGCCATCAAGATGCTCGGCACCAACGGCGGCGGCTTCTTCAACGCCAACGGCGCGCACCCGTTCGAGAACCCGAGCGCGCTGTCGAACTTCGTGCAGATGGTCTCGATCTTCGCCATCGGTGGCGGCCTCACCAACACCTTTGGCCGCATGGTCGGCAACGAGCGCCAAGGCTGGGCCGTCTTCGCCGCCATGAGCCTGCTGTTCCTGGCCGGCGTCACAGCCTGCTACTGGGCCGAGGCGCACGGCAACGACGCGTTCACTGCCATGGGACTGACCGGCGGCAACATGGAGGGCAAGGAGGTGCGCTTCGGCATTGTGGCGTCCGCCCTGTTCGCCGTGGTCACTACCGCAGCCTCGTGCGGCGCGGTCAACGCCATGCACGACTCCTTCACTGCGCTCGGCGGCATGATCCCGCTCGTCAACATGCAGCTGGGCGAGATCATCGTCGGCGGCGTCGGGGCCGGCCTCTACGGTATGCTGCTGTTCGTCATCCTCTCGGTGTTCGTTGCCGGGCTGATGGTCGGGCGCACGCCGGAGTACGTCGGCAAGAAGATCGAGGCCAGGGAGGTCAAGATGGCCATGCTCGCCATCCTGGTCCTGCCGCTCATGTATCTGGGCTGGACCGCCGCGGCGGTGGTGATCCCGTCCGCCGTGGCCTCGATCGCCAACGCCGGTCCGCACGGCTTCTCCGAGGTGCTCTACGCCTACACCTCGCAAACGGCCAACAACGGATCGGCCTTCGGCGGCCTCACCGGCAACACGCTCTGGTACAACGTCACCGGCGCCATTGCGATGCTGGTCGGCCGCTTCTGGATGGTCATCCCGGCCATGGCCATCGCCGGCGCGCTCGCCGCCAAGAAGATCGTGCCGCCGTCGTCCGGCACCTTCCCGACCACAGGCGGGCTGTTCGTCGGCCTCGTCGTCGGCGTGGTTGTAATCATCGGCGGCCTCACCTTCTTCCCGGCTCTGGCACTCGGGCCCATCGCCGAGCATCTCGCGATGCGCGCGGGCAACGTGTTCTGAGCGGCCAGTCGGAGTCCTTCCATGGATACCTCAACGACGCGCAAGCGCATGCCGGTCTCGGCGCTGCTCGATCCCAACATCATCTTTCCGGCGATCGGCGCAGCGTTCACCAAGCTCGATCCGCGCACGCTGGCCAAGAACCCCATCGTCTTCGTGCTGGAGGTGGTCGCGCTGCTGACGACGGTGGTGCTGCTGCGCGATCTGGTCACCGGCGGCGAGAGCCTGGGCTTCACGTTCCAGATCGTGCTGTGGCTGTGGTTCACGGTGCTGTTCGCCACCTTCGCGGAGGCGGTGGCCGAGGGCCGCGGCAAGGCCCAGGCCGACGCGCTTAGGCGAACGCGCACGGAGACCCAAGCGAAGTTGCTCTCCGCTGCCAATTCGAAGGATTACACGCTCGTTCCGGGCACCGGCCTCAAGGTCGGCGACATCGTGCTGGTGGAAGCGGGCGACATCATTCCGTCGGATGGCGAGGTGATCGAGGGCGTCGCTTCCGTCAACGAGGCGGCCATCACCGGTGAATCCGCTCCGGTCATCCGCGAGGCCGGCGGCGACCGCTCTGCGGTCACCGGCGGCACCCAGGTGCTGTCCGACTGGATCCGCGTGCGTGTGACGGCGGCGCCGGGGTCGACCTTCCTCGACCGCATGATCAGGCTGGTGGAGGGAGCGGAGCGGCAGAAGACGCCCACCGAGATCGCGCTCACCATCCTGCTCGCGGGTCTCTCCATCATCTTCGTGTTCGCGACCGCCACCATCCCGAGCTACGTCGCCTACGCCGGCGGCGCGACCTCGGTCATCATCCTGGCGGCGCTGTTCGTCACGTTGATCCCCACCACCATCGGCGGCCTCTTGTCGGCTATCGGCATCGCCGGCATGGACCGACTGGTGCGCTTCAATGTGCTCGCCATGTCCGGCCGCGCCGTCGAGGCCGCGGGTGACGTCGACACGCTGTTGCTGGACAAGACCGGCACCGTCACGCTCGGCAACCGCCAGGCCTCGGAGTTCAAGCCGGTGCGGGGCGTGAGCGAGCAGGAGCTGGCCGATGCAGCCCAGCTTGCCTCGCTTGCCGACGAGACTCCCGAGGGCCGCTCCATCGTTGTGCTGGCCAAGGAGAAGTACGCCATCCGCGGCCGCGACATGGCCGAGCTCAACGCCCGCTTCGTCCGCTTCTCAGCGCAGACACGCATGAGCGGGGTGGACTTTGACGGTACGTCCGTGCGCAAGGGCGCGGTGGAAGCCATCCTTACGCACCTCGACGTCTCGGCCGTCCCCGCGGGACGCACGAGCCCGGTGCGCGCGGTACAGCCGGCCGCGACGACGGAAGCCGGGCGCGAGTTGCGGGCGATCTCGGACGAGATCGCCAAATCGGGCGGTACCCCGCTGGCGGTGGAACGCGACGGCAGGCTTCTGGGCGTCATCCACCTCAAGGACATCGTGAAAGGCGGCATCCGCGAGCGCTTCGCCGAGCTGCGGCGCATGGGCATCCGCACCATCATGGTCACCGGCGACAATCCGACAACGGCGGCGGCAATCGCTGCTGAGGCCGGCGTCGACGACTTCCTCGCCCAGGCCACGCCCGAGGACAAGCTCAGGCTGATCCGCGAGGAGCAGGCCAAGGGCAAGCTGGTCGCCATGTGCGGCGACGGCACCAACGATGCCCCTGCGCTTGCGCAGGCCGACGTCGGCGTCGCCATGAACACCGGCACGCAGGCGGCGCGCGAGGCCGGCAACATGGTCGACCTCGACTCCAACCCGACCAAGCTGATCGAGGTGGTCGAGATCGGCAAGCAGCTGTTGATGACGCGCGGCGCGCTCACGACGTTCTCGATCGCCAACGACGTGGCGAAGTACTTCGCCATCATCCCGGCGATGTTCGCCGCGGTCTACCCGCAGCTCGACACGCTCAACGTCATGCGCTTGGCGAGCCCGCAGAGCGCGATCCTCTCCGCGGTCATCTTCAACGCGCTCGTCATCGTCGCGCTCATCCCGCTCGCGC
>DATBKR010000515.1:0-1728 GCA_036555805.1 Hyphomicrobiaceae bacterium
TGGTCGTGCTGCCGGTGGCGCTGCCGCACCTGCGCGCCGACTGGCCGAGGATCAGGCGCAGCCCCGGCGTCATGACGCTCCTGGCGATCACCGGCGGCGGCATCTTCGGCACGCTGCAGTTCGTGGCGCTTCAGTTCACCACCGCGCTCAACATGGGCGTGGTGGGGTCGGTGGCGCCCGCCTTCATCGTGGCGGCGAGCTGGCTGCTGTTCCGCGACCGCCTCTCGGCCTTGCGGCTGGCGGGCGTGCTGGTGTCGCTGTCGGGCGTGCTCGCCGTAGTCACCCGGCTGGACGTCGACCGGCTCGCCGGCTTCGCGCTCAATGGCGGCGACCTCATCATCGTCGCCAACATGGCGCTGTTCGCGGTCTACTCGGCCTGCCTGCGCCTGCGGCCCGGCATCCACCCTGCCACCTTCATGCTGGCCATCGCCGTGGTCTCCGCGCTCGGCAACGTGCCGTTCGCGCTCTTCGAGCACGCCTGGGGCTACGCGCTGCGGGCGACGTGGCTCACGGCGATGGCGGTGCTCTACACGGCCTTCGTCACCACCCTCCTCGCCTACGTGGCCTGGAACCGCGCCGTGGACATCGTGGGCGCGCCGCGCGCAAGCGCGTTCCTGCACACCATTCCCCTGTTCGGCGCGTTCCTCGCCACCACGCTCCTGGGCGAGCGGATCGAGGCCTGCCACGTGCTGGGCTTCGCCCTGATCCTCGGCGGCGTCACGCTGGCGGCGCGGCGGTCTCAGGGGGCGGCTACCAGCGACCGACAGGCTTCACGGCACTCTCCCAACCTGGCCCCCGACCCCTGAAATCTGAAAGCAGAGTTTCCTGGTCCGGCCAAGGCGTGAGCCAGCGTGTCCCGCGTCCGCCTTTGTTGCCAGACCTGCGACCGTCGTACGCCTGTCTTTGATCCGGCGCACCCGTTCGCGCGCGGTGAAAGCGCGGGCCGGCGTACATCCGGGTCGGAGCCGCTTACTGAGCCTGCGCAGAGCAAATCAGGGTTTTGCCGGATGTCTCCACACTCCCCGCCCTGAGTAGGTATGCGATCGAGGTCACGGCGGCACTGCTGCCCCGCCGCGCATGCCAGCGACCGCATGATCTCCTTGCCAGAGGAGTGGCGCTCCTCGCCTCGCGTGCGGTCCTCGCACGGGCATGCATGCTTTCCAAGGATCAAGTGGAGATCGAGATGGCCTCGGACCTGATTTGCAGGGACCAGACTTGCAGGATCAGAAGCTCAAAACGGCTTGTTGTCATCGCCGCACTGGCAGCGATCTGGCAATGCCCGTCTGCCCTGGCGCAGACACAGCCGCAGGCACAACCCAAGCCGGCGACCAAGCATACGATCGATGCGATCAGGAAGGCTACGGCCGACTATCCCTGGAGCGACAAGGCGGACTTCCAGAACGCGAAACGAGGCTTCATCGTGCCGCTGCCTGACAACGGCGTGATCAAAGGCAAGGACGGCAAGGTCGTCAACGACCTCTCCAAGTTCGATTTCATCAAGCAGGACCAGCCCGCTCCGGATACGGTCAATCCCAGCCTGTGGCGGGTCTCGCAACTGTTGAATATCTCGGGCCTTTTCGAAGTGGTGCCGGGCGTCTACCAGGTACGCGGCGCGGACCTCGCCAACATGACCATCGTCGAAGGCGACAAGGGCATTACGATCTACGATCCGCTCACTTCGGAGGAGGCGGCGCGCTATGCGCTGGACCTCTACTACCAGCACCGCCC
>DATBKR010000516.1:0-4134 GCA_036555805.1 Hyphomicrobiaceae bacterium
GCGCATTCCGGTGGTGGTCAACGGCGACATCGTCGATCCGGCCAGCGCCCGCGCCGCGCTGGCGGCGTCCGGCGCCGCGGGCGTGATGGTGGGGCGCGGCGCCTGCGGGGCGCCCTGGATGCCCACGCGCATCGCCGCGGCGCTTGGCGCTGGCCCCGACGGCCCTGATGCTCACGATCCGGGCCCGCCGCCGCTGGCCGGGCAGTGCGCCATCGCGCTCGGGCACGTGGAGGCGATGGTCGAGCAGGACGGCCCCAAGATTGGCCTGCGCAACGCGCGCAAGCACATCGGCTGGTATCTGGCCTCGAGCGGCCGGCCGGCCGAGACAGTGAAGGCCTGGCGCCGCCGCCTGTGCACCAGCGAGGACGTGGACGAGGTGCGCGCCGGCCTCGGTGAGTTCTACACACAAGCCATGGAGGCGGCGGCATGAGCGGCGAGCCGGCACGCGAGCGCCTCAGCGCCACTCCCGGCGCAACCCTGGGCGCAACCCCGGGCGCAACCCTGGGCGCAACCCCGCGCCGCCATATCGAGTACGACCTGCTGCTGGCGGCGCTGCCGCACGCCATCCTGGTGCTGGGCGAGGATGACCGCGTGCTCTACGCCAATGCGGCGGCGGAGTCGTTCTTCTCGCTGAGCCAGGGCGTGCTCAAGCGCCAGACGCTGTCCGATATCATCGCCTTCGCCAGTCCGCTGGCCGCCCTCGTCGGCCAGGTGCGGCGCACGGGGGCGGCGGTCAACGAATACAGCATCGAGGTTGGCCTGCCGCGCAGCGGCGCGCACAAGCTGGTCGATGTGTTCGCGGGCGCCATCCCGGAGCCGCCCGGCCCGATCGTGCTGATGCTGCAGCAGCGCTCCATGGCGCAGATGATCGAGCGCCAGCTGACCCACCGGGCGGCGGCGCGCTCCGTTTCCGGCCTCGCCAGCGTGCTGGCGCACGAGATCAAGAACCCGCTGTCGGGCATCCGCGGCGCCGCCCAGCTGCTGGAGCCGGGCCTGAAGGAGGAGGACCGGGCGCTCGCCCAGCTCATCTGCACCGAGACCGACCGTATCCGCGACCTGGTGGACCGCATGGAGGTGTTCGGCGACGAGCGCCCGCTCTCGACCGAGGCGGTCAACATCCACCAGGTGCTCGATCACGTGAAGCGGCTGGCCGAGACCGGCTTCCGGGGCGATGCCAGGATCGGCGTGGAGTTCGACCCCTCGCTGCCGCCCGTGCCGGGCAACCGCGACAAGCTCATCCAGGCCTTCCTGAACCTCGTCAAGAACGCCGCCGAGGCCATCGCCGAGGGCCGCGAGGCCGGCCGCATCGTGCTGCGCACCGCCTTCCGTCCGGGCATGCGCCTGGCCGTGCCGGGGACGGGGGCCCGCGTCAGCCTGCCGCTGATGATCGAGGTGGAGGACAACGGCCCCGGCGTGGCCGACGGCCTGAAACCGCACCTGTTCGACCCGTTTGTGACAACGAAACGCACCGGCAGCGGCCTGGGTCTTGCACTGGTCGCCAAGATCATCGGCGACCACGGGGGCGTCATCGAATGCGAGTCGGTCCCCAGACACACGGTGTTCCGCGTGCTCCTGCCGCTGCAGGACCGGCTGCGGCAGCACTGAGCAAGGAAAACGTCATGGCAGGCGGAACCATCCTGATCGCCGACGACGATACCGCAATCCGCACGGTCCTGAACCAGGCGCTGGCGCGGGCGGGCTACGCGCCCCGCGCCACCGGCAACGCCGCCACCCTCTGGCGCTGGGTCTCGCAGGGCGAGGGCGACTGCGTCATCACCGACGTGGTGATGCCCGACGAGAACGCCTTCGACCTGATCCCGCGCATCAAGAAGGTGCGCCCGGAGCTGCCCATCATCGTCATGAGCGCCCAGAACACCCTGATGACGGCGCTGTCCGCCGCCGAGAAGGGCGCCTACGAGTACCTGCCCAAGCCGTTCGACTTGAACGAGCTGGTCAGCATCGTCGGCCGCGCGCTGGCCGAGCCGGGGCGTCGCAAGGATACCGTGGCGAGCGACGGCGAGGGCGAGGAGCTGCCGCTCATCGGCCGCTCGCCGCCCATGCAGGAGATCTACCGGACGCTGGCCAGGCTCACGCGCACCGACCTCACCGTGACGATCACCGGCGAGTCCGGCACCGGCAAGGAGCTGGTGGCGCGCGTGCTGCACGACTACTCCAGGCGCCGCAACGGCCCGTTCGTGGCCATCAACATGGCGGCGATCCCGCGCGAGCTGATCGAGAGCGAGCTGTTCGGCCACGAGAAGGGGGCCTTCACCGGCGCGCAGCAGAAGACGGAAGGGCGTTTCCGGCAGGCCGAGGGCGGCACGCTGTTCCTGGACGAGATCGGCGACATGCCGATGGAGGCCCAGACGCGGCTCTTACGTGTGCTGCAGGAGGGCGAGTACACCACCATCGGCGGGCGCGTGCCCATCAAGACGGACGTGCGCATCGTCGCCGCCACGCACCGCGAGCTCAAGACGCAGATCCAGCAGGGCCTGTTCCGCGAGGACCTCTACTACCGCCTCAACGTGGTGCCGCTGCGCCTGCCGCCCCTGCGCGAGCGGCTGGAGGACGTGGGCGACCTGGTGCGCCACTTCCTGCGCCAGACCGCCAAGGCGGGGCTCGGGAACAAGACCGTCGAGCAGGCCGCCGTCGAGCGCATGAAGCGCCATCACTGGCCGGGCAACGTGCGCGAGCTGGAGAACCTAGTCCGGCGCGTCGCCGCCCTGCATCCCGAAGACGTGCTGACGGCGGAGATCGTCGAGGCCGAGCTGGCGGAGGCGGCTCCGCCGCCGCCAGCCCCCGAGTCGGGCAAAAGCCCGCGCGAGCTCTCCGAGATGGTGGAGCGCTACCTGGCCGGCCACTTCGCCAGCTACGGCCGCGAGCTGCCCCCCGCGGGCCTCTACGACCGCATCCTGCAGCACGTGGAGCGCCCGCTGCTGATGGCCGCGCTCGCCGCCACCCGCGGCAACCAGATCCGCGCCGCCGCCCTGCTGGGGCTCAACCGCAATACGCTGCGCAAGAAGATCCGCGACCTGGACATCCAGGTGTTCCGTACGCCCGCGGTGTAGGTTGGGTCAACGCCGGCGCAAGCCGGCGGCAGACCCAACAATCGGTGCTGGGTCTTCCCCCGGCCTTCGCCGGGGTCGACCCAGCCAACGCCTCGTTCTGAGCTTGACGTGTGCGGGCCGACTGGCTAAAGCCACACTTGTCGCGAAAATGCCACACTCAGGCGGTCCCTGTGGTCGCCTTGCTGCAGATTGGTTGGGGCGCCGATCCGTGACACCAGAGGACATGCTCTCTCGCGCGAAGGTTGCGGCGACGTCTGCCGCCACCGGCCTCGATGGCCTGTGGCGCCGCTGCGCCGCATCCGCGCGCGAGGCCTGGCACAGGCTGCAGGCGATCCCGGGCGCCGGCGCTGCCGACCCGCTGGAGCCGCTCTCGGAGAACGCCCCGCCGCTGCCCGGCACCAGCGACCGGGCGTTCCGCATCGGCCTGGTGGTGGTGAGCCTGTCGGTGGTCTCCGCGCTCGCCACCTACCTGATCCTCAGCAACCTGACCCCGATCCCGCCCAGCGACGAGGTGGTCCTCACCGTCCTCCTCATCAACGTGGTGCTGGTGAGCGCCATGGTCGGCGTGATCGCGGCCCAGGGGGTCGGGCTGTGGCGCGCCTGGAAGATGAAGGTGGCCGGCGCCCGCCTGCACGTGCGCATCGTGGCGCTGTTCAGCCTGATCGCGGCGCTGCCGGCGCTGCTGCTCGCCGCGGCCGCCACCAGCACCTTCTCGCGCTCCCTCGACAGTTGGTTCAACGCCAAGACCATCTCCATCGTCCAGGGCGCCACCGACGTCGGCAAGGCCTACCTGCTGGAGCACGGCCCCGTCATCCGCACCGACGCCATCAACATGGCCCGCGACCTGGACGACGCCGCCGCCGAGGTGGCGGGGGACGGGCGCAAGTTCCGCGAGCTCGTGATCGGGCAGGCGGGGCTGCGGGATCTGCCGGCCGCCTACGTCATCGACCGGCTGGGCAACGTGAAGCTGGCGGTGCTGGAGGAGCAGCGCATCCCCTACGTGCCGCCGCCGGAAGAGCTGATCCGCGCCGCCGACAAGGGGCAGGTGCCCCTGCTCATGCCCACC
>DATBKR010000517.1:0-6998 GCA_036555805.1 Hyphomicrobiaceae bacterium
CGACCCGCTGACGCTGCGCAAGTCGGAGGACTGCTACGTGGACGAGCTGTTCCAGCCTGTGGTGGGCCTCGGAGCTCCGCTGCTGGCGGCCCGCTTCCCGCGTGCCTATCTCGACGTGAACCGCGAGCCCTACGAACTGGACCCGGAGTTGTTCGCGGGGCGCCTGCCGGCGTTTGCCAACACCCAGTCGGCGCGCGTGGTGGGCGGGCTCGGCACCATCGCCCGCATCGTGGCCGACACCGAGGAAATCTACCGCGAGCGGCTGCCCATCGGGGCCGCCTTCGAGCGCATCGAGCGCCTCTACGGGCCGTTCCACCGGGCGCTCGCGGACCTCCTGGAGGAGACCCGCCTGCGCTTCGGCACCGCGGTGCTGATCGACTGCCATTCCATGCCCTCGGCCACGGTAGGCCAGCCGGCGGGGGCACGGCCGCACTTCGTGCTGGGGGACCGCTTCGGGGCTTCCTGCGATGCCAGGCTCACCCGTTTCATCCGCGAGATCCTGCAGCGGGCGGGCTACGACGTGCAGATCAACCGTCCCTACGCCGGCGGGTTCATCACCGAGCACTACGGCAACCCCGGCCAGGGCGTGCACGCGCTGCAGCTGGAGATCAACCGGGCCCTCTATCTCGACGAGGCCACCTTCTCCAAGAGCCGCCACTTCGAGGCGGTGGCGCGGGTGCTGTTCGAGATGGCGGCGCGCGTGTTCGAGGTGCTGCCCCTGCTGCTGGAGCGGCGCGCGGCGGCCGAATGAGGGCGGCTTGCCGGCCAGCGGATGGGCTGCGCCACCGGTCATGCTGCAAAGCAGCAGCGGCAATGATAACGGTCGGCACATCGGGCAAGCTTGATTGGCCGTGCCGACGCGCTGGCGGCATGGGCCAGGACACAAGAAAAGGGGCCGCCCGGTGAACCGAACGGCCCAAGTCTAGGGAGGAAACGCCCAAGGAGGGCAACGACGCCATCGCTGGCGTCGTGGCTGTTACATAGATGTGCGGCGCACAAACTTCAAGGAAATGCTTTTGCAACGCAGAAGTCCCAATCCCGCATAGGTCAACAGGGCTGACCTAGTTGGGCGAGGGTCTGACCTCTCCACGGGGAGGACTGCGTGGCGCAGACGCTAGAGCTTGACCGCAAAAAAAGAAGGGGCCGCTCGCGAGCGAACGGCCCAAGTCTAGGGAGGAAACGCCCAAGGTGGGCTGCGGCAGCGGCAGGAAGGCCGCCGCCGCGCCGGTCATATGGGCTCCTTCGGTGTGCGCCGCAATGGGTAGTGGTCGATTTTCAACAGCGATGTTGCGGGCTCGCCACGAGGCATTTCGCCCGCGCCGCTGGCAATTCTGCCGCCCGCGCGGCCCACGCGAGCCCGCTCGGCTCCGCTGCAGTCCGGCGGCCCCCCAGGATCGGGCATCGTCGCTGAAATCGAAGCTCCAGCGGAGCCCGGACCACGCCCGCGCACCGAGGCCGCTTCCCGGCCGCGCCGTGAACCGCCGCCGGCAGAAGCGCGGTCACAAAGGGGATGGTCTCGGCGGCGGGCTGCGGGTGCCACGTCCGGCGAGGACCACATCGTCCGAGACGATCCCTGCCGTCGCCGTCATGTGCTCGCCGACGAACGTCGCCGTAGTCGAGGCTGCCCTCCTTGATCGGAATTGTAACTGACAAGGTTCGCCGCCAGTGCCAACATCGAGCGACCTTGCAACAAGTCTCAAGATACGGGAGGAAACGATGCGCAGGTCAATGAGCTTTCTCATAGGATTCATCGCACTGGCTTTGCTCGGGGCGCCGCCCGCTGGCGCCCAGCAGGCCGTGAAGATCCGCGTGTCCTGGGTGGCGCCGGTGTCGAACTGGGCCTCCATCATGCTGGAGAAGAAGGACCTGGCGAAGCACATGGGCCAGTCCTACACGATGGAGCCCGTGCGCTACGCCGGCACGCCGCCGATGGTCACGGCGCTGGCGAGCGGGGAGCTGGAGGTTGCCAACCTCGCCTATTCGACGCTGGCCATCGCCATCAGAAACGCCGGCATCGACGATCTGCGCGTGATCGCCCACGAGTTCCGCGACGGCGTGCCCGGCCGCTACACGCAGGAATACATGGTGCTGGCCGACGGCCCCATCAAAAGCGCCCAGGACCTCAAGGGCAAGGTGGTGGCCTCCAATGCAGCCGGCAGCGCCGTCGACGTGGCCATGCGGGCGATGCTGCGCAAGAACGGGCTGGAGGACAAGCGCGACTTCACCGTGCTGGAGACGCCGTTCCCGACCATGCGGGCGATGCTGGCCGAGAAGAAGGTGGACCTCATCCCGGCCGTGCTGCCGTTCTCGCTCGATCCCGAACTGCGCAAGATCGGGCGGACGCTGTTCCTCCAGCGCGATGCCATCGGCGAGACCGAGATGATCGTCTGGGCCGTGCGCAAGCCGTTCATCGACAAGAACCGCGCGGCGATGGTGGACTTCATGGAGGACACGCTGCGGATCGTCCGCTGGTATCTCGACCCCGCCAACCACAAGGCGGCGGCCGAGATCGCGGCCAAGGTCACCAAGCAGCCGGCGGAGCGCTTCGGCTGGGTGTTCACCGAGAAGGATTACTACCGCGATCCCAACATGCTGCCGAATCTCGGGGCCCTCCAGAAGAACCTGGACATGACGACGGACCTCGGCTTCGTGCAGGGCAAGGTGGACGTGGCGAAGTACACGGACCTCTCCATCGTCAACGAGGCGGCGGCGCGGATTAAGTAGGTGGCGCGGATTAAGTAGGTTGGGTCAACGCCGGCGAAAGCCGGCGGCAGACCCAACAGGCGTGTGTTGGGTCTCGCTAACGCTCGACCCAACCTGCGGGTGGCGCATCACACCGTGCTCGGCGCCTGCGCCTCCTGGTGCCAGACCAGGAATGACTAACCGGCGCATCGTTTCGCATCCTCGCGCTTTCACACCGCAACACCTTGCCAGCCATCGGTTTTACGCCTCTTTTTCGCCTCGTATTGCCTGCGCGTGGTTTCGCATCATATCCTGGGGCACTGCTTACCCGATGCTTACCCGGAGCCCGGACATGCGAACGCGCCTCACCCCGCAATTCGTCAAGAAGGCCGCGCCGATGGCCGGGGCAGACCGGCTCGTGGTCTGGGACAGTGCGCTTGAGGGATTCGGTCTCATGGTCACCGGGACCGGGCATCGGTCCTGGATCGTCCAGTACCGGGCCAAGGGCGTGTCCCGGCGCTATACCATACCCGGCAAGCTGACCCTCGCCAAAGCCCGCAAGCGGGCCAAGGCTGTGCAGGGACTGGTCGCCGACGGCCGCGACCCGGTGACGGAGGAGCGCCGCAAGAAGGCCGAGGCTACCTCCACGCTCGAGGCGATCGCCGAGGACTACCTGCGAAGGGCGGAGAAGAAGGGCGGGCTGCGCAGCCTCTACGAGTGCCGGCGCATCTGCAACGTCTACCTGTACGCGGGGCTGGGCGGCAGCCAGATCTCCGACATCAGGCGCAGCGACATTACGAAGCTGCTCGATAAGGTCGAAGACGACAATGGACCTGTGATGGCCGATCACGTGCTCGGGATGCTGAGCATGGTCATGAACTGGCACGCCAGCCGGCACGACGACTTCCGCTCGCCGATCGTGCGCGGCATGCGCCGCACCAGGCCGAAGGAGCGGGCGCGGACGCGCGCCCTCAACGACGACGAGCTGCGGGCCGTCTGGGAGGCCGCTGGCGCCTTCTCCGGTCCTTACGGCCATCTGGTGCGGTTCCTGCTGCTGACCGCTGTACGGCTTCGTGAGGCAGCGAAAATGGTGCTCGGCGAGCTGTCGGCCGATGGCACCGTGTGGACGGTGCCGGCAGCCAGGCACAAGAGCAGGAAGGACTTCATGGTGCCGTTGTCCGACGATGCGCGCGCGGTGCTCGCGGCCATCCCGAGGCTCGGCGACAAGGGGTTGGTGTTCACCACCGACGGGCATCGGTTCTTCGGCGGCTTCAGCCGGGGCAAGGCCGTGCTCGACAAGGCTGTGCCGCTGCCGGCATGGGTGATCCACGACCTGCGGCGTACGGCCCGCTCGCTCATGTCCCGCGCAGGCGTGCCTCCGCGCCATGCCGAGCTGGCACTCGGGCACGTGATCCACGGCGTGGAAGGCACCTACGACCGGTATGCCTACTTCGTGGAGAAGCGGGCCGCGTTCGCGGCGCTGGCCGCCCAGGTCAAGCGCATCCTGGCGGGCTGAGGCCGAATGACGGTTTCAGTGTGGACACGGGGGCCAAGCCGGGAGGTGGCGGCAAAGAATCTGCGTAGGTTCCCTACGCTGGGTATCGCGTAGGAGAAGACATGACCACTCACGCCGAGCCGGAGAAGCTTTTCACGACCAAGGACTTCGTGGAGCTGATCCGCATCAAGTACCTTTCCGCCATCACCGTCTCGCGCTTCGAGAAAGACCGGATGAACGGGCTTACGCCCGAGCCCGCCGCCACCTACGGCAACCGGCAGCTCTATCTCGCAGCGCAGGCCATTCCATACGTGGAGGGCCTGCTCGCCCGCCAGAAGCTGGAGCGCAAGAAGCCGAAGGCCGAAGCCGCGTCGCAGCCGGAGGCGGCATGATGAGGGCATTCACCGAGGCCGAGCGCACAGCCATTTGGGAAGAACTCTGCAGGATCGGCTTCAACCTCCCAGAGCCGGGTGAAAGGAGGGTGCGGCGCGATCTGCGTAAGGTCGGGCTGCAGCTTCTGCGCAAGCACGGAAGGTACATCGTCGTCGATCCGCACACGACCGGAGCTCACCTCGTGAACGTCGCGCTGGATGATGTGCGCGGCTGGATTGCGGCCCGCCGCGCGCCGTGAAGCGCGGCCCTTGCCCGGCAGGGAGCCGGGCGCCTCAGTCCCGAGGGCACCAGATCGGAGATTAAGCAGCGAACGCCCACGTCAAGGCGCTTAGCAGGGGGCTGGCCGCAGCAGGCGCCGCTGTGGCCGTTCGGAGCCCGGAGCGCGCCGGAAAGAGGACCAACCCATGCTCAAACGGAGAGCGCCGCCGGGAACGAACCGGCGGCGCTGGAACAACACATGTCTCAACGAGGGAACGGCCGATCTCTACCGCGCCGCGAGCGGCGGCGCAAGTGCGGGCTGCGCGGGGAATCCGCCACGGCCCTTGTCGCGTGGCATCCCGACCGCGGCGTGTTCTCGATCACGACCATTGGGCGCGAGAGCAACACGCAATTGACTGTAGTTCTGCCGCCGCATCAGGCGGCGGCCGTCTGCCATGCGATAGCGGGGCTGTTGCAGCAGCTCGACGGACTGCGGAACGCGACGGCTGCCAACTCGCCGGAGCGCCCGTCATGAGCGGCGAGGAACGCGCCCAGCGGCCGGCAAAGCCCGCCTATCGCTTCACCGGCAATGCTCCTCCGCCCGCCCTGGCGCACCTGCGCGGCGAACGCCGATGGGTAGCGTGGGCCTACGAATGGCGCGGCAACAAGTGGACAAAGCCGCCGATCAACCCGGCCACAGGGCGCGCCGCGAAGTCGAACGACCCAGGCACATGGGGCACCTTCGACGAAGCGCTTGCCGCCGCCCGGCGCGGCCTCGCCGGCATCGGTGTGATGCTCACCAAAGACGACGACCTATGCGGCGCGGACCTCGACCACTGCATCACCGACTCGGGCTCGTTCTCGCCGCTCGCCGCCGAGGTGCTCGATCTGGCCGAGACCTATGCCGAGGTGTCGCCATCGGGCGAGGGGCTGCGGATCTTCATCAGGGGGAAGGCGCCACAGACCTTCAAGCTGCCGCACGTCGAGCTCTACAACGTCGGCCGCTACCTCACCGTGACGGGCAACCAGGTGGAAGGCAGCGCGGCCGAGCTGCGCGAGGCGCCTCGCACGCTGGCGCTGCTCGCCGCGGCGCGGCCGGCGAAGGCCAACGGCCGCGCCGGGCCCCTGCCGCAGTCCGACGAGGCCCACCGCGTGCGCGAGGCGCTGCGCGCCGTGCCCGCCGAGAATTACGACATCTGGATACGCGTCGGCATGGCGCTAATGGCCGGCCTCGGGGAAGCGGGCTTCGCGCTCTGGCGCGAGTGGTCGATGTCCTCGGCCAAGTTCGACGAGGGCGCGTGCCGCACCCATTGGCGGTCGTTCAAGCCCGACGGCGGCGTGTCGATCGCCACAGTGTTCGGCTTGGCACGGGACCATGGCTGGCGCGAGGAGCCGAGGACAAGGCGGCGCGGGGCCAGGGGCGAGGAGCCGGCGGCCGAGGCCGCCAAGCCCGCCTATGCCGGGCCGTCGTGCACCATCGACGAGGTGATCGCGCTGTTCCAGCGCTGGCTCTACCTGCCGGACCCCGGCCCGGTTTATGCCACGCTGGGCACCGTGCGCGCCAACCTGCTGCCGGGGCGCCCCGTCTGGCTCGCCGTCGTCGGCCCGCCGTCGAGCGCCAAGACCGAGATCATCAATGCGCTGTCCCTGCTCCCCTACGTGCACCCTGCGACCGCGCTGTCGCCGGCGGCGCTGCTCTCCGGCACACCGAAGAAGCAGCGGGCGCAGGACGCCAAAGGCGGGCTGTTGAGGCAAATCGGCGAGCACGGCATCATCACCCAGAAGGACCTCGGCTCCGTGCTCAGCGCGCGACCCGACGATCGCGCCGAGGCGTTCGCCGCGCTTCGCGAGCTCTACGACGGAGCCTGGACGCGCGACCTCGGGACCGATGGCGGCCGGCAGCTGAAATGGAAGGGCAAGGTGGGCCTCATCGTCGGCTCGACCGAGGCCGTGGACAGCCACGCCGACACCATGGCCCAGCTGGGCGAACGCCTGGCCTTCTACCGGCTCGACGGCGGCGGCATGCAACAGCTGGACTATGCGCTCCTCCAGGCCGGCGACGGCGCCCAGCGCATGGAACGCGAGCTGAGAGAGGCCGTCGCCGGCCTGTTCAAGGACACGAGCTACGTCGCGGACCCCGCGACCGCGGAGGAGATCGCGACCCTCAAGGCCATCAGCTGGCGCGCCGTTCAGCTGAGATCGGCCGTAGTGCGCGACCGGCGGACGCGCG
>DATBKR010000518.1:0-2084 GCA_036555805.1 Hyphomicrobiaceae bacterium
CTGCGGGCGGAGCTGGAGCGGGCAGGAACACCGTGCGGATCGTACGACATGCAGATCGGCGGCCACGCGCGCAGCGAGGGGCTCATTGTCGTCACCAACAACATGCGCGAGTTTGGTCGCATGCCCGGGCTCCGCGCCGAGAACTGGGTCTGACCCGGAACAGTTGTGCGCGTCGCGTCGCCGACCGGCGGCGGGCGCATCCCGAGTGCCGATTTCGGCGGTCCGGCAACCACGTTCGCGGATTTGCGCCGCGGGCCGGGCATTCGGGGCGCTATACACGGTGGTCGCGCGGGAGGTGCTATCGGCATGGAGGCAGCCCCATGGATATGATCAACCTTCTCATCCAGCTTCTGAGCGGCGCCGTGGGTGGCAACGTCGCCGGCGGCCTGTCCAGGACCGGCGGCCTCGGGGCGCCCGCCAACACGCTGGCCGGCGTGGTAGGCGGCGGCATCGGCGGACAGGTCCTGAGCGCCCTCCTGAGCCTCGCGGCGGCGCGCAACGCGGCGGGGGCGCTCGACGTCCCCGGCTTCGTCAGCCAGCTGCTGGCCGGCGGCGTCAGCGGCGGCGTGCTTGCCGCCATCCTCAACATGATCCGGGCCCCGGCGACGCGATAGCCGGCCACCGGCGCGGCACCGCCCGCCCGCCGGGGGTCAGTGGGCCCGCCGCGCGCGGCGGCGGTGTTGTCCGGTCTGGCGCCTTAGCCCCGCCGCGGCAGCCTCGGCCGTGCCCGCGGTAGCCATCCCCCGAGGCCTACCTCTTCCCGAGGTCCTTCTCCGACAGGCCGCCCATGCGGCACACCTCGACCCACTCCTGGGGCGTGACGGGTTGCACGGAGAGGCGCGCCGTCTTGACCAGGGCCATGTCGGCGAGCTTCGGGCTGGCCTTGGCATCGGCCAGGGTCACGGGCTTGGGGATGTCGCAGACGGCGCGGATATCGACGCATTGCCAGATGCCGGTGTCGTCCTTGGGGTCGGGATGGGCCGGCGCGCACACCTCGACCACGCCCACGATCTCCTTGTCCTTGCCCGAGTGATAGAAAAATCCCAGGTCGCCCAGTTGCATCGCCTTCATATTGTTGCGGGCGACGAAGTTGCGCACGCCGTCCCATGCCGTGCCCTTCTTGCCGAAGGCCTTCTGCGCGGCCCACGAGTGCGTCTCGGGCTCGCTCTTGAACAGCCAGTAGGCCGGGCCGGACTTGCCGCGAGATGTCCCGACACTATCTGAACTTGATAATATCCTGGTTTTTCTGGGCATTAGGCCTGACTCCCGAGTCTCAGACAGGACCAGGGCATCTCAGTCGAACTCACCCCAAGTCACGGCTGCCGCGTGATCAGCGCGTGATGAAAGGATCCGACTTGAACATCATCACGCGCTCCATGCGGGGGATGCATGACTCAGCGCACTGTGGCGGCTAACGAGCTGGCAATCAAGGCGTTGCGATGCCCCCATGACAAGGCTCGCGTCGTCTACCACGTCGATGGGCACGGCAACGAGGGGCTCAAACTCTACGTGGAAAGCTCGGGCACGAAGACCTTCTGGAATTGCACGAACGGCTACGTCCCAATGGAGTTCCTGTCGCTCAAATCGCCGAGGAACTCGGAGCCGGGACGCAATCCACTGACCAGCACACGATCGCGAGCGCGCGTGCAGGCCACGTAGAACAGATGTCGCTCGGTGGCGTGCACGTCATCGAGCTCCACCTCGTCGGCGACGGCCTCGACCCGAGAGCGCAGGGGGAGCTGGTCCTCGTCGCACCCGATCACGGCGACGGCCTTGAACTCCAGGCCCTTGGCGAGATGCATGATACCTATGCGCACCTCTCCCGGGGGGCCGTCCTTGTGGAGCGTCAGGTCGAACGGGGTGCAGCCTGCGGCCCTCACTGCCTCCCGAGCGCGGCCCATGATCTCGCGGGTGCGCACGAACACGGCGATCTCCTCGGGCGCCACACCGTCGGCGATGGCGGCGCGAATGAACTCGGCCACCGCCCGCCGCTCGGCCTCCGCATCGCCGGCCAGCACTACCAGGGGCTCCGGGCCGTTGAAGACCGAGACGGCGCCGGCGCGGCCGTCGGTCTCGCCGTCGGC
>DATBKR010000519.1:0-7250 GCA_036555805.1 Hyphomicrobiaceae bacterium
GACCGGCGTCCCCCCCAGCTCCTTGGAGAGCAGCGCAGCCTCGATGGCGAAGTCGCACTTGGACTTGCGCCCGAAGCCGCCGCCCAGCAGCGTGGGATAGAGCGTGAGCTCTGCGGTGGTGATGCCGAGCGCCGCGGCCACATCGTCGCGCGCGCCGCCGGGGCTCTGCACCGGCGCCCACACTTCCCACCGGCCCTGGTTCATGCGCGCCATCGCGGCCGGCGGTTCCATGGTGGCGTGGTGCAGGTGCGGGGCGTAGTACTCGCGCGTGACCACCTTGGCCGCGGAGCCCAGCGCCTTGTCGGCGTCGCCGACGTTGCGCTCGACCTTGCCCGGCTGCTTGACGGCAGCCTCGAGGTGGGCCCGGTAGGCCTTGGAATTGTAGGACTTGTTGGGTCCGTCGTCCCAGGTGATCTTGAGCGCATCGCGGCCCTTCAACGCCGCCCAGGTGCTCCGGGCGATCACCGCCACGCCGCCCAGCGGCGCGAACTTGTAGACCGCCGGCGGCGGCGGAAGGGTGACGACCTTCTCCACGCCCGGCACCTTGAGCGCCGCGCTGGAATCGACCGAGGCCACCTTGCCGCCTACTACCGGCGGCCTGGCGATGACCGCGAACTTCATGCCGGGCAGCATCACGTCCTGGCCGTAGACGGCCTTGCCGGTGGTGATGTCGAACAGGTCGTAGGCCGGCGTCGTGCCCTTGCCGATGTAGCGGAAGGCGCTCGGGTCCTTCAGCTTGATCTTGTCGGCGGCGGGCACCGGCAGCGCGGCCGCGGCGGCGGCGAGGTGCCCGTAGCCGAGCTTCTTGCCGCTTGGCTTGTGCACCACCTCGTGGTCCTTGGCCTCGACCTCGCTTAACTCCACCTTCCATTCGGCGGCGGCGGCCTGCTCCAGCATCGCGCGGGCGGCGGCGCCGCACTGGCGCATCGGCTGGATCCAGTGGCGCACGCTGCGCGAGCCGTCGGTATCCTGGTTGCCGTAGGTGTGCTCGTCGCCGGGCGACTGCACCACGCGCACGTGCTTCCAGTCCGCCTCCAGCTCGTCCGCGAGCATCATCGGCAGCGCGGTGCGGGCGGCGCCGGTGCCCATCTCGGCGCGGGCCGCGACGATGCTGACGGTGCCATCGCCGCCGATGGAGATGAACACCTTGGGGTTGTTCACCGTGCCGTTCGGCATGTCGGCGGCGCCGGTCGGATAGTCCGCCAGTGCGCCCCTGACCATGGGGAACTGCGCGGCGAGAACCAGGCCACCGGTGGCCGCGATGCCCTTGAGCAGGCGGCGCCGGCTGACGTTGAGGATCTCGATCTTCGTGTGGGTGTTGAGCTCGGTCATGTCACGCCCCCTTGGCGGCGGCGCGAACGGCCGCGTGGATGCGCTGATAACAGCCGCAGCGACAGATGTTGCCGGACATGGCTTCGTCGATCTGGGCATCGCTGGGCCCCGGGTTCTTGGCGAGGAACGCCGCGGCCTGCATGATCTGGCCGGCCTGGCAGTAGCCGCACTGCGGCACGCCGTTGTCGCGCCAGGCGATCTGCACGGGGTGGTCGCCCTTGGCGCTCAGGCCTTCGATGGTGACCACGCTCTTGCCACCGAGTTCCGACATCGGCGTGACGCAGGAGCGCACGGCCTCGCCGTTGACGTGCACGGTGCAGTTGCCGCACAGGGCCGCACCGCATCCGAACTTGGTGCCGGTGAGGCCCAATTCATCGCGCAAGTACCACAGGAGCGGCATCGACGGATCGCCGTCGTATGTCCGTTCCTGTCCGTTGATCCGTAAGTTTGCCACAGCGCTCCTCCTCGAGCTTCTGAACCCGCGGTATCTCTCCGCACGCGTGCTCATGCTATTTCGCCCTGCCGGGTGACAGGCAGGGCGCGGCGCGGACCCTCTTTGTCGAACCGCACGGATGCGGTCCTTCCGGGGCCGTCGAGGCTGTTTTTGTATTTTGGAAGCGGTCCAGAAATTGCGGCGGATGCCCTTCACAAGCGCGTGATCCATCAGACCACGCGCGTGGGCTTGCTCCCACTGCGGGCGTCAGGCTTGGTCCGACAGTGTGTCTGACGAGGTTGCGCCACAGCCCGGCCGTCGGGGTTCGGGGTCGGGCTTCGGCAATCGTTGCAATTTTCCGACTGCCGATACCCCACACCCGACTGCTGAATCCCCCTCCGGGAAGCGGCGAAAATGCACCACCCCGCACTGCGGCGAGCCGCCCGTCTAGGCGCCTGCGCGAGCGCTGGCTATGGTGCGGCCAGCCGACTGGACCTTTGGGAGCGCCTGGACCATGCGACTGCTGCTTCTCCTCGCGGGATTGCTCGCCGCAAGCCACGCCCACGCGCAGGAGACGGCCCAGCGGGAGCTGAACGGGCTCACGGGCGCGCCGCCCGGCACGCGCTGCTTCCAGTCGATCGCGCTGGCGCAGGAGCTGGCGAGGCACTACGTCGCCTCGGGGCTCTGCGAGCGGCGGCTCAGCGCCATGGACCCGGCGCGGTTCATGGGCGCGCTGGAAGCGTTGAAGGCCGTGGACGAGGACTTCACCAGCGACGCCTGCCAGGTGCAGATGCGCCTGATGTTCCGGGCCGGCCGGGAATGGATCGCCCAGGACCCGAGGCGCCACTGCGCGGCCACCGCCGCCGAGATGCGTCAGCGCCCCATCTTCAAGGACTACGTGCGCGCCAGGTAGGGTGGCGTAGGGCGGGCCGGCGCGAAGCGTATAACCCGTGTGCGCCGGAGATGCCGGCAAGGAGCAGCGGGCGTGGGGGACGATGCGCGTTTCGACGCTGCTCGCGGTCACCGCGGCCGGCATCGGTTTGCTGCCGGGGCGAGGGCCAGCCCGACCCGCAGGGCAGCGTCCGTTCTGCGCCGCGCGAGCGAAGGGGGTGCGCGTGCCTAGTCCAGCTTGGAGAGGTCGAGCGTCTCCGAGGGCCCGAGCCAGACGACGTGGGCGGTGTGGTCCTTGATGGCGTCGCCGGTGTTGGCGTGCGCGAACACCGTGAGACCGTTGCGGTTGAGGACGAGCCACGGGATCACCGCGGCGAAATCGGCGGCAGCGAAGGCGAGCTGGCAGCTGCCGCGCGGATGCGGACCCACGGGGTTGTCGTGCATGCGCCCAACGGTAAGCGGGAACTGCTTGCCCGCCGTCTCGCACAGCTGGCGCGCCAGCTCGCGCGTGTCGGCGTCATAGTAGACGTGGGCGTGGTAGCCGGTGATCGTGGTCATGGGTGGAATGGTGAGTGGTGAGCGCGTGACGCCTGTGGAACGCGCCCAGTCTACACGCTCGCCGATGAAAAGAAACATAGGGTGGCTCGGCGCCCTCCTGAATCGGAACAAGGGTTGTCGGCCGGCAGGTATGGCGGCGCAACCCACCCCGGTCTACCTTCTCGATGAAGATCAGGGCCATCGGGTGCCACGCGCGCCAGCCCAATCTCATCTCACATCCCAGCAAGGAGCGAAATCCATGGATCTGGGCATCAAGGGCAAGTCGGCCATCGTATGCGCGGCCTCGAAGGGGCTGGGCAAGGGCTGCGCCGAGGCGCTGGCGCGCGAGGGCGTCGACGTGACCATCTGCGCGCGCGGGGCCGATGCGCTCAACGCCACCGCCGGGGAGCTTGCCGCCTTCGGCGTGAAGGTGACGCCGGTGGTGTGCGATGTAACCACGGACGAGGGCCGCAAGGCGCTGCTGGCCGCCAGCCCCAACCCCGACATCCTCGTCAACAACGCCGGCGGGCCGCCGCCGGGCGACTTCAAGAACTTCACCCTCGACGACTGGCGCGAGGCGGTGGAGGGCAACATGATCACTCCCATCGCGCTGATCCACGCCACCGTCTACGGCATGATGGAGCGGGGCTTCGGGCGCATCGTCAACATCACCTCCCAGTCGGTGAGGGCGCCCATTCCGGCGCTGGAGCTTTCCAACGGCGCGCGCGTCGGCCTCACCGGTGCCGTGGCGGTGCTGGCGCGCAAGGTGTCGCGCAACAACGTAACGATCAACGGCATCCTGCCGGGGCCGTTCGCCACCGACCGGCTGCGCTCGGTCAATCAGAAGGCGGCCGAGGCCCGCAATGTGCCGGTTGAGACCATCGACGCCGAGCGTCAGGCCCTCGTCCCCGCCGGCCGCTTCGGCACGCCGGCCGAGTTCGGCGCGGTGGTGGCCTTCCTGTGCTCGCGGCACGCCGGATTCATCACGGGCCAGAACATCCTGATCGACGGCGGTGGCTTCCCCGGGCTGCTCTAGCCGTCAACGGGGTCAGACCCCTCGCATCCACGCTTCAGCAGAATTTGCGGCGTGGAGGCGAGGGTCTGCCCCAGACGACGGCGAAAAAGCGAGTGGTCTGACCAATCCTCCTGTTCGCACGCGCCACGGCCCCGCTTTGTCGATGGGCTGCGGCGCGTTTTGTCGCGTGGCGATGCCGTCACGGCGTGTGTCCGTGCCTTGGGACTCGGGCATCCTGCTGTGGCCGATGAGCCAACTGCGGCAACTCCATGAACCCGGTTCATATTCTTCGGTTGACCGAGCAACACCGAGTTGGTGGTTTGCGCGCCGCCGGAAGTTGGTCCCCAGCCTGATATGGGTGCGCCATCACGGGTTTCCGGCCGTCGGCTTGAGGGAAAACCGCACTCGGACAGATAACCCGCTTTAGGTCCATCCGGAAAAACCGGTCGGTAAGGACTCGGGAAGGGCGTGCACGGCATGCTTCCCGTGTTTCTCCGCCCGACGTCCGGTGCGGCCCGGCCCGACGAGGTCACAAGAACGAATGGAGATATCCATGAGAGCAATCCTCGCTGCGGCCGTTGCCGCACTTGCCATCGCCGGGGGAGCGTCATTGCCGGCTGAGGCATTCACGGGCGCGGGCTTGCGCGACGGCGGCCCGGGCGAGCGGAGCGCCGGGGCGAGCCGCGAGGCAGCGGGCGGCGCACGCCTGCATCTGGCCCGCGCGACGGTTGACGAGGATGACGACGACGATGCCCGCCCGGTGCGGCGCCGGCACTCGGAGCGTCAAGACGGGCGCTGGGAGGGCCGCTGGGACCGACCGCGCTACGCCAAGCCGCGCCACGTCCGTTCGGCCCGCCGCGCGGCGCAGCACCGCCAGGCGGCGCGCCGCTCAGCCCATAGAACGTCCCGCCATGACGTTCGCGCCACCCGCCGCGCGGCGGCAATGAATCCGCTGTCGGCCGTCATCGGCGGCATGACCGGCATGGCCTCCTTCTACTGGCAGGGCCAGCGGACGGCGACCGGCGAGCACTTCAACCCCGAGGGCATGACGGCGGCCCACCGCTCGCTCCCGTTCGGCACCCGCGTGCGCGTCACGCACCTGGGCAACGGCCGTTCCGTGGACGTTCGCATCAACGACCGCGGGCCGTTCGTCGGCGGACGCATCATCGACCTGTCGCGCGGCGCCGCCGGCGTGCTCGGCATGCGCAGCCAGGGCGTCGCCCGCGTCAAGGTGACAGTGCTCGGCCGCTGAGGCGCGCCATCTCGGCACACAATCGGACGGCGGATGCCAGGGCATCCGCCGTCTTGGATTTTGGCGGCCTACCGCCCGCCCCTGATCAGGGTCTCCATCTGGGTGATCTTGCGGTCGGGGCGCCACACGTTCCTGAACACGTGGTTCTGGCTGCCGCCGCCCGGCACTCCGAACTTGACGTGGATGTCGCCCGTGCCGAGGCCGAGGAAGCCCAGTCCCAGAATCCCGTGCACGATGATGTCGTCGCTGCGCTTGCCGACCTGGAGATTGACCGGCCGGAAGGTCTCGAACTGCCCCGTCAGCGGCGAACGCCAGCCCACCTCCCCGGGATAGACCACCCCGTAGGTCAGGCGCGCATGGATGACGGCGGTGTAGAACCAGACCGTGAACGCGACTACGAACACGAACACGTAGAAGGCGAGGTTCATGTGCACCCTGATCAGCGTGAGCTGATCCAGGATCGCGAGCCACCCGATGGACATGTGCACGATCAGCCCGACCAGGGCGATGCCCATCACGAGGATGATGGCGTGCAGGCCGCGCGCCCTGAGTTGCGTAAAGATGAGCGTCGAGAACATGGCGGCGAGGAAGACGATGCCGATCCACGGGTTGGTGCTCATCTTGAGCGCCTTGTCGCCGATCTGGATCATCTCGCCGGAGGCGTAGGTGATGGCGCCGCACACCAGGGCGGCGAACCAGATCACCCACCAATAGACGAGATCGGAATATTCGTAGATGCGGATCGCCTTGAGCGCACGCGCCGGCGCATCGGGCTGGGCTGCAGTCGTGGCGGCTGTGGTCATCTAGGTCCTCCCCAAGAAACGGGCACATCCGCAATGCTGCCCGCCACATGCGGCGACGCCGCGGCGCCTGTCAATGGGTGAGATGGCGGGTATTGAGCACGATATCGCGCAAGGTCGCGATGCAGACGCAGCGGACCCCGTTTAGCGCGCTCGTCCGGCGGTGTTCGCCCGCCTTAGCGCTGGGGCGGCAGCGCCCTCTCCCACCACCACGAAGGGCGCCCAATAGGCCGGATGCGCCTCCTCCCGGCTGCCCTTCTCGACGAGAGCCAGCATCGACCGGCGCATCGCTTCTGCGCGGCCCACTTTCGCATCGCGGGCCATCGCTCGCACCGCGCCGGTGACCAGCTTGACGGTCGCGTCCGAGTCGACGGCCCAATGCGAAACGAGCAGCGCCCGCGCGCCGGCGTAGATGAAGGCCCGCCCCAGCCCCGAGAGGGCCTCCGCGCTCCTGGCCGCAGCCGCGGCCGTGTTGCAGGCCGACAGGATGACCCAGTCGGCATCGAGCCTGAGGCCCGCGATCTCGGACGCCGACAGGTAGCCGTCATCCTCCTCGCTTGGCGCTTCGGGCGGGGTCAGGACGAGGCCCGGCTCGTGCGTTCTGTCCAGCTCACCCGCCAACGCCCCATGGGTCGCGAAGTGGACGATGCGGTATTGCGCCAGCTCCCCGCTCGCGCTGAGCCGCTTCACCTCGCGCTCCGTCGCCGTTGCTCCGAGGCGGATGGCTTGGGGCTCCGCCTTCAGGTCCCTGGCCACCGCGCAGAGCTCATCGGCGGTCTCGGGCAGCGGCGCAAGGAGCCTGAGCTGGGCCAGGTCGGCCAGCCTTCCCCGCGTTGCGAGGGATTTGAGACCAGCGTGTCCGCCGCCACGCGCCGCGACCCGCTGTGGACGCGTCTCGGGGCAGTGCTGTTTCGCCTGGGCGAGCTTCGCGCTGTCAAGGGAGCGGGCATCCGGGCCGTCGAGCAGCGGGTTGCCGAAGCCGATCATGGG
>DATBKR010000520.1:0-4011 GCA_036555805.1 Hyphomicrobiaceae bacterium
GCCGCCAGCCCCACGAACGCAATGCCGATCAGCACGGCGAGCACCCAGCGGTCGGCGCCGATGCCGAACAGGCGCACGACCCAGTCGTTGAGCTGCTCGTAGCGCAGCACCGCTACGCCCGCAAACACCACGCCGGAAATCTGGCCCACGATCTCGCCCTGCTTGCCGAGGCGGCGCAGGAAGTAGAACAGGAGGAAGATTGCCCAAGGCACCAGGATCAGGCTCAGCCGCAGCTGCGGGCCCGCCACCTGGCGGCCGTAGAGGACGTTGGCGGTCTGCTGGTAGCCGTAGTCCATGGCCAGCCAGAACAGCATGGCAAAGCCGCCGATGATGACGCCGCGCTCCAGCGCCGGCACCTTCTCCCCATAGAACTGGTCGATGCGGCCGCGCCAGATCGCCAGCAGCACGGCGATGGCGACGACGACCAGGATGAAGAACGTCTTGAGCGGCAGGAACACGAGCCCTTCCAGATCGCCCGACAGGGAGCGCGTGGCCGGGTTCTGCTGCAGGCGCAGCACCGCCTTGGCAAAGGCATTCTGCACCGAGCAGCACGCCTCGCCCGTGAGGTTCTTCTTGGCCGGGAAGCAGTAGCGCGCCTTCAGCATCTCGTCGGGGACTTCGAGCAGCGGGTCGGTGACGCACGAGCGCCCGAAGCTCGACAGCCCGAAGCGGTGCTGCGCCGTCTCGCGCAGGGTGCCGAGCGCGTCGAGGATGGCTGCGCGGCCCTTGGCCGGATCGCCCCGGTCGGCGAGGAGCGCGTGCGGCGCCACCTCGTAGATGGCGCGCGGCTCCTTGTCGAGGGAACGGGCGGCGCCGTAGGCGAGGCCCGCCAGCACCAGGGTGCCCACGATGAAGCGGACCGTGCCGTGGGGCACGTGGTTCCAGTAGAGGTCGGTGAGCACCACCGAGGGCAGGTAGAAGGCGATGAGGGCCAGGAGGCCCAGCACGGGGAAGAAGAAGAACAGGTGGGCGTGCGCGACCAGGATCGTCAGCCAGTCGAGGTCGCGGAACTCGTAGATCAGGATGCCCGTAGACGCCAGGAAAGAGGCGCCCAGGATCACGAAAACGATCGCCACGAATATGCGGGCACCGACCATGGCTTCCCCCAGAGGTGCGTTCCCCAACCCCGCCGATTATCGGTCGCCGCGCGCCGTTGGGGAAGTCGGAAGTCGGAAATCAGAAGTCGGAAATCGGCGGGCCTTCTGACTTCCGATCTCTGATTTCTGATTTCCCACATCCCCCAAAACGAGAGGAGCCGCCCTGGTGGGCGGCTCCCGTGAGACTCGTGCGGCGATTGGCCGGGAGGAGGTGGCGGAGGTTGTGCCCCCGATCCTGCTGCAACTCCCGTCTCGCTCAGCTCCTGCCGGAGGCTGCTCCAACAACAGCGTGACCGAGCAGCGCCTTCGCCGACTTCAAGATCCCACTGACCATTGGATCACCTCCTTTCCTTGAGTTGCGGACTGGCAGCACGCTACCACCGTTCGTTGCCGACCGCGAGCGGCGATATGCCGCCCCGAAGCGATCCACTGTCCGGCTCAGGCGTGCCCGTTGCTCATACTCTGCAGATCGAGCTTCAGCTCGGACGCGTCCTGCGGGCGCCGGCAGCGGCCGTCGAACTCCGCTCCCTGCTCAATGGCCAGCGACATGTGGTGGATGTCGCCCTCCACCCTGGCAGAGGCCTGCAGCGCCACTGTCATGCCGCGGATGACCCCCGAAATCGTGCCGCGCACGATCACGCGCTCGGCGGCCACGGTGCCCGTCACCTTGCCCTGCTCGCCAATGATGACCTCGGCGCCGGCTACGTCGCCCTCCACCTCGCCGTCCACCTGCAGCGTGCCCTGGCTGATGATCTTGAGGCCCTGACCGATGATCTTGAGATCGTTGCTGATCACCGACTTGTTGCCGGACTCCGAGGGACCCGAGCGGCGCGGCATGTTGATGGCCGCCGATGGACTCTGGACGGGGCCCGACTTCAGCGGCTCGAGCGGCTTGGGCTCCGTCGGCGTGCTGCGCGTAAACATGAAAAGGCCCCCAAGTCTGTTGGCGCGGGTGTGGGAAAGGGCAGACCGCAACACCGCGGCGTGGTGGAATTATGTCTGCCGCTAAGGGCCTTGCCTCGGCAACCGCCGATTGAGCCCGCTCCTGCTGCCGCGCTTCCTAACACAGGTCTGAGCACAACGATATCCCGATCGGTTGCCCCCAAAAGCTCTTGCAATTCCTTGCGACCATACCGCAGGTTAAGGTCCGGCTCGGTTGGTTCTGGCGAGGTGGAGGGAAGGGGGAGCGCGATGCGCATCGTGATCGCATTGGCGACGGCGCTGCTCGGGTGGTCGGCGTCGGCAGGCTCGGCTTTGGCCCAGGGCGCCCCGGGAAACTGTCCCGACCCCAACACGTTGGGCGTGACCCGCACCGTGGAGATCGACACGACCGGCGCCCCCGGCTTCGGCTTCGAGCACTACAAGGCCTACGATTTCCTCCGCCTGAAGGAGGTGGTCCTCACCTTCGACGACGGCCCTCAGGTGAACACCACGCACGCCGTGCTCGACGCGCTCGCCGCCCAGTGCACCAAGGCCACGTTCTTCTCGGTGGGCAAGATGGCGGCGGGGCTGCCCGAGATCCTGCGCGACGTGGCCAAGGCCGGGCACACGATCGGCTCGCACACGTGGGCACATATCGAGATCCGCAAGTTCAAGGACGAGGACGGCTGGAAGGCCGAGATCGAGAAGGGCATGAGCGCCGTGCGGCGCGCCGTCGGCGGCCCGGTGGCGCCGTTCTTCCGCTACCCGAGCCTCAGGGACACGCCGGAGTCGATCGAGTACCTGAAGACGCGCAACGTCGCGGTGTTCTCGACCGACATCGACTCGTTCGACTTCCTGAACCACAATCCCGACCGGCTGGTGACGTCGGTGATGAGCAAGCTGGGGAAGAAGGGCAAGGGCATCATCCTAATGCACGACATCCAGCCCGGCACGGCCAAGGCCGTGCCGCACCTGCTCGCCGAGCTCAAGGCCAACGGCTACAAGATCGTGCACCTGAAGCCCAAGACCGAACTCAAGACGCTGGCCCAGTACGACGCCATGATCGAGAAGGACGTGAAGGGCTTTGCCGCGGGCAGCGAGCGACCCATGTCGAGCGTGGTGCGCACCATCGAGGAGGCGGGGCCCGCCCCCACCGCCGCGGCGAAGACGCCAGGATCGGTCAGGAAATAACCCGCTGCCGGACGACGCCGATGGAGTGGGTCGATGAGGTGCTGAGGTTCTGGTCCGACGAGACCATGCCGAAGCAGCGGTTCGAGAAGAATGCAGCGTTCGATGCGGAGGTGCGCCGGCGCTTCCTCGCGCTGCACGAGACGCTGGCCGCACAACCGCGCGAGGCGCTGTTGCGGGATGCCCGCACCGCGCTCGCGGCAATCGTCGTGTTCGACCAGATGCCGCGCAACATGTTCCGAGACACGGCCCGCGCATTTGCCACGGATCGCAAGGCCCTGGAGCTTGCGCAGGCGGCGGTGGCTCAAGGCTTCGACCGCGGCCTGACCAAGGACGAGCGCCTGTTCTGCTACCTGCCGTTCGAGCACGCGGAGGACAGCGCAGCCCAGGCGCGCTGCATTGCGCTCATGTCGGGGCTCGGCGATCCCGACCTGACCAAGTGGGCCGAGATGCACAAGGCGATTATCGACCGCTTCGGCCGCTTCCCTCACCGCAACGCGGCCCTTGCGCGACCCTCGACCCCGGAGGAGATCGAGTTCCTGAAGCAGCCCGGCAGCTCGTTCTGAGCGCAGGTCGGGCCAGCCCCAGCGAAGGTCGGGGAGACCCAACACATGATCGGGACAACCTCGCCGATGTTGGGTCATCGCCCCGCTTGCGCGGGGCTCGACCCAACCTACACCTACCAGCGGACGTCGAGGTTGACGTAGGGCGCACGCACCTGCACCCGGCCCTTGTCGGGATCGACCTGGACATCGGTGTAGGGCGCGGTGACGCTCACCTTGCCGCGCTCCTTGTCCACGTTCAC
>DATBKR010000521.1:0-1912 GCA_036555805.1 Hyphomicrobiaceae bacterium
GACGCGCACGTAGCGCGCGGCCCGTGCCGAGAGGCGGTTCTCTTCCTCGTCCCGCCGGTCGTTCAAGCGTCTGCCCTCCTGACCTTCAGCAATATTGGATCGAGCATGCCTCCCGTCCAGTGGACAAGATGCCCAACCGGGCAAACACGCGCTAACGTAGGGGGAAGGCCGGAACAAGCTTGCCGAGGGCGGGACGCCAGGACAATGCAGGAACGACACAGACCCATCCACCCCTGGGCGGTCGGCAGTTTCATCCGCCACCCCGCGACCGCGGCCATCGTCAGCCTCGGGTTCACCCAGATCGTCTCCTGGGGAACGACGCTCTATGCCCTGGGCGTGCTCGGCAAGCCCATCGCCGCCGACACCGGCTGGGGCCAGACCCTGGTGTTCGGCGGGCTCACCGTGGGCCTGCTGGTATCGGGGGCGGTCTCGGCCAGCGTGGGCCGCTTTTTCGACCGCCGCGGCGGCCGCCTGGCCATGGCGGCGGGCTCGGTGCTTGTGACGATCGGGCTCGTGCTGCTGGCCCTGGTGCGCGACCCGTGGAGCTATCTGGCGGTGTGGGCCTTTCTTGGCCTCGCCATGCGGCTCACGCTCTACGACGCGGCGTTCGCGGCCCTTGTGCAGGTCACGCCGTCGCGCAGCCGGCGCGCCATCTCGTACCTGACCCTGTTCGGCGGCCTCGCCTCCACCGTGTTCTGGCCCATCGGCGAAGCACTCAACGGCGCCTACGGCTGGCGCACCACGCTCCTGGTCTTCGCCGCCATCAACCTCGCCGTGTGCCTGCCGCTGCACTGGCTGGGCCTTGCCCGGCGCGAGAGCCCCGAGCAGGCGGAATACGCACGCGCGATGGGCAGCGAGGTCCGGCATCCCGGGCGCCAGCTCGAAGGAACCACGCGGATCATCGCCATGGTGCTGTTCGGGGCGGTCGCCGCGGCCAGCGCCGTGGTGATCGGGGCCCTGGCGGTGCAGCTCGTTCCGATCCTGGAAGCCGCGGGCCTCGCGACGACGGGGGCGGTCTTCATTGCGTCGTTGAAAGGCGTGGCCCAGGTGGCCGGGCGCGTCTGGGACCTGACGCTGGCGCGCAGATGGCACCCGCTCGACATCGGCCGGATCTCCGTCGCCCTGCTGCCGCTGTCGTTCGCGGTGCTGATGCTGGGCGGCGCCAGCTTCTGGAGCGCGCTCGCCTTCACGCTGCTGTTCGGCGTGTCCAACGGCCTCGTCACCATCGTGCGCGGCGCCGTGCCGCTCGCCCTGTTCGGGCCCGAGGGCTACGGCACCGTGCTCGGCGTCCTCGCCACACCCTATCTTGTGCTCGCGGCGCTCGCCCCCGCCGCCTTCGCTCTCGTCGTCGAGCGCTGGGGCTACGGCACGGGCGAGGCCATCCTGCTCGGCGCGGGACTGGTCTCGCTCTTGGGCATGGAGCTGCTGACGCGCTGGTACCGTCGGCGACCGGCGTAGGTTGGGTCTTCCGCCGGCCTGCGCCGGCGTCGACCCAACCTACGTGGCCCCCCCCGCGTCCCACGGAGCCTGTCACATTGCCGCCTCGCTTTCGGCACTCCTCTGGGCCAATCTGAAGCGTGCGCACGAACGCGCGACCGAGGGGAGTTGCCTGCATGCAGACGGGGGAGTCGTCGTTCAGCCGCGCCCGCGCGGCGGTTGCCATTCTGACGTCGGTGGTGGCCCTCTTGTTCTCGGGCTACAGCTTCTACGAGACAGTGGTGAAGCAGCCCGAGCTGCGCATCTATCGGCCGCCGCTCATTTACATGTACCGCCAGGCGTTCCGTGACGTCTTCGCCATTCCGGTCACGATCTCCAACGACGGCGCACGCCGCGGGACCGTCCTGTCGTTCGATCTGGAGGTGACACACCGGGAGACCGGCAAGACCATGAAATTCCAGAACCTGGAATTCGG
>DATBKR010000522.1:0-3267 GCA_036555805.1 Hyphomicrobiaceae bacterium
CCCGCATACAGGAGACTGCATGGCCAAAGAAGAGCCGCTGGAGTTCGAAGGGGTTGTCGTGGAGGTGCTCCCCGACGCGCGCTGCCGCGTCAAGCTCGAGAACGGACACGAGGTGGTGGCCTACACCTCCGGCCGCATGAAAAAGAACCGCATCCGCATTCTGGCCGGCGATAAGGTGACGGTTGAGATGACCCCCTACGACCTCGACAAGGGTCGCATCAACTTCCGCCACAAGGATACCCGCGCGCCCACCTCCTCGGCCGGGGGCCAGCGCCGTCCGCCGCAGCGGCGTTTCCGCTGAGGCGTTGCAATTGGGGCTGCTCCGAGATGGTCGAGCGCGCGCACGGTCGCCGCAAGCCCGCGGTTGACGGGGCGATGACGACCGCGGCGGCCGTGGGAGGCCGGCCGGCCTCCGTGCCCAAGTTCGACCGCAAGACCATTGCGCTCGTCTACGACTTCGACGGCACGCTGTCGCCCCGGCCCATGCAGGAGTACGCCTTCCTGCCCCAGATCGGCGCTGACGCATCCGCTTTCTGGGCGGAGAGCAACGCGCTTGCCAAGCGCGAGCGCGCCGATCCTCTCATCACCTACATGCATCTCATGTACCGCAAGGCCAAGGCCAAGGGCGTGCGCATCGATCGCGCCGACCTCGTCGCCCAGGGCCGCCACGTGGAGCTTTTTCCCGGCGTCGAGGACTGGTTCGATGCCATCGCCGGCTATGTGAAGAGCCACGCCCAGAGGCACGGTGTGCAGCTGAGGCACTACCTCGTGTCGTCGGGCCTCAAGGAGATCGTCGAGGGCACCTCGATCTACCGGCGCTTCCACAATGTGTTCGCCTCGGAGTACTGGTTCGACCCCTACGACCTGCCTTTCCCCAAGCGCGTCATCACCGATACCGGCAAGACCCAGTACCTCTTCCGTATCAACAAAGGCGTGGAGGACCTGGGCGACAGCATCAACCAGCACATGCCCGAAGCGGCGCGACCCATCCCGTTCGCCAACATGGTCTATTTCGGCGACGGCGACACCGACGTGCCCTCCATGGCGGTGATGCGCAAGAACGGCGGGTACGCCGTGGCGGTCTATCCCGCCGGCAAGAGCAAGGGCAGGGCCAAGTGCGTGGAGCTGTTCAGGGCCGGCCGCTGCGATTTCTTCGCCCCGGCCGACTACCGCGAGGGCTCCGATCTGTTCCTTCGCACCTGCCTCCTGCTCGACCGCATCCTGGCCGACATCAGGGTGCGCGAGGAACACTGGCGCCTAGCCCGCAGCATCGGCCGCGCCGGATAGGCGACGGCCGCCCGCACCGAGCGGGGAGGCGGCCGCCAGCTAGGCAGAGCCGTATCTACCGCACCAGCCCCGTCTGCACCTTGTCGTCGGGGGGCGTCTCTGGGGCGCCGAGCTCACGCAGCAGGACTTCGAGGCGCAGACGCTGCTTCGTCACAGCCGGATTGCTGTGGGGGAAGGCCACCTTCCAGCCGGCGATGGAGAACTTCGGGAAGTTGGTGCGGTGCTGCTTCATGTAGGAGCGTGCCGTCTCCCATTGGTCGAGCCCGGCGTAAGCGATCGCCAGCCAGGGCAGCGTATTGGGGTAGCCCCGCTTGGCTCCGCGCGCCTGGCGGAGCCAGTCGAGGGCTTTCTCGTAGTTGCCGGCATGCGCCTCGACCATCCCGGCCCAGTAGCACCACGCGGGCGCATAGGGGTCGCTCGGGCTCAGGCGGAGCGCCTCCTCGATGTAGCCGATGGCTTTCCCGGTGTCGCCGGTCTCGAGCACGGCGCGCCCGAGCTCCCCGTGCGCAAGCGGATAGTTGCGCTGCAGACCGACGGCGCGCTCGCACTCGGCGATCGCCTCGGCGTGGTTGCTCAAAGCGCGCAGGTAGGCGCACCGCAGGACGTGCACGCCCGCATCAGTTGGAGCGATCTCGGCGGCATGCGTGATCATGGGCTCCGCCTCGTTGAGCAGGGCCTTGTAGCGCGACGGGGGCACCCATCTGTTGAGGACAAGGTTGACCCTGGTCCTGCCGTAGCCCAGCAGGGCAGGAATCGAGTTGGGGTCGAGCGCGCGGGCCTTGTCGAAGAACTCCATCGCCTTGCGGTTGGCCTGGATGCCCCCCTCCCCCGACATCAGCGCGCGGCCGAGCATGGCGAGCTGGTTGGCCTGCGGACGGGCGGGAAGCGGCAGCCGCACCTCGGCATGCAGGACCTCGGCCCGAAGCGTGCGCGCGATGCGGGTGGCCACAAGGTTCTGCGCTCCGGGCTCGTCAGGCTGGAAGCTGAAGGGCGCGGCCCATACCGGACGGCCGCCCTCGGCCTCGACGATCTGCATGTTGACGAGCCTCGTGTCGCCCTCGCGGCGCATGCTGCCGAGCACCAGATAGCGCACGCCGAGCTCGCGGCCGGCCTTCCGGGGATGCGTGAGCGGGCCCGTGTAGCCAGGCGCCGACCTGATGCGCAGGTCGTAGCCTCGCGGCGCCCGCGACAGCTCGGTCTCGATCTCGTTGGTGAGCGCGTCGGCGCCGCGCCTGTCCGGCTCATCGTCCCCGACGGCTTTGACGGGCAGCACGGCGATCGACGGCAGGGCCGCCATGATCGGCTCGGCAGGGCGGGTGACCCGGCTCCAGACCGCCCACGCGCCTGCGAGGAGCACCACGGCCGCAGCCACGGCGGCGGCGGGCGCGTAGGGCATGGCCCGGAGCAGGCGGCGCCAGTCTGATCGCGGTTCAAAAGCGGCCGATGGCACCGCTGGCGCAGCCGGCGTCTCGATGCTCTCCTGGGGGCGCTCCCGCGCCCGCTCCGCCGGCATCTCGGAGACGGGAGCGGCGAATATGTAGCCCCGGCCGTGAACGGTCCTGACGATCTCCTGGTCGGACTCGCCCAGGGCTTCGCGGATGGCCTTGATGCATTGGGCCAGCGAGTTGGCGCTGGTCTGCTTCGGGTTGTCCCAGCAGCCCTCCACCAGCTCGCTGTTTTTGATCAACCGGCCGGAGTGCTGGGCGAGGTAGGCGAGCACTTTGAAGGGCTGGGGCCGCAGCGCCACCCGCTGCTCGCCCTTCATAAGGTCACCAGCAACTACGTCGAGCGTGAACCCCTTGAAGCGCAGCGCCCCCATGACGGCGTTCATCCCCCACACAGAACTCCTTGCACATCTAGCATTTTCACGACCGCTTCAGCAATCGTTCAAGCCTTTCCCGTTGCGGAGCATCAGCACCCGCGCCTAGCAGTCGTATGCGGGGCCGGAACGGTCTCGGCGACGGTGTGCATACTGCTCCT
>DATBKR010000523.1:0-6564 GCA_036555805.1 Hyphomicrobiaceae bacterium
CGGCGCGTCGTAGGCCTTCGCGACCGCGGCGATGTCGGCGAGGCGGTCGAAGTTCGACGGCATCATCACCGCGATGAACGTGACCGGCACGCCCAGCCGCCGGCAGCGGGCCGCCTGCTCGTGCAGCAGCTGCCAGTTGCCGGGCCCGCGCTGGCTGTCCTGCTCGCCCTCGGTGGGGTAGTCGAGGGAGAACTCGATGTCCCCGAAGGCCGCGAGGTCGGCATCCGGGATCGCCGCCGCCGAGTAGCCGTTGGTGGTCATGGTGAGCTTGATCGGCTGGCCACGCAGGTAGGCGAGAATGGGCATAAAGTCGGGATGCAGCCCGTTCTCGCCGGTGCCGAGATTGACCGACCGCACCGGAATGCGCGCCATCACGGCACGCACCTGCTCGAGCGTCAGCCGATCGACGCGGGAGGTATCGCGGTAGCAGAAGGCGCAGGCGAGGTTGCACTCGTTAGTCAGGCCCAGGCCGAGCGCGAACGAGCGTGCGCGGTCGGGTGCGTTGTCGACGGCGGCCGGTACCGACATAGAGGCTTGCTCGCTAAGCAGCGGCGGATCAGAGTGGCGCAATGGCCCGCGCGTCCGGGTACGGTCAGTCGCCGACATTCTTTCGCACGAACTGGGCAAAATGTTACCGACGGGTCTGCAGCCGGACCAGGAGCCGCAGCGATGGGACGATCACGTCTGCGTGTACGAGACGGTGTTCGAACCCTTCACCTTGCAATTCGCGCACGCCGCTATCGCCACCCTCCGTCTTGCCCGCGGCCGGTCGGTGCTCGACGTGGCTGCCGGCTGCGGCGGAGCCACGCTGGCCCTGGCCGTGCAGGGCATGCGCGTGACAGCCATCGACGCATCGGCACGCATGGTCGAGCGCATCGCGGCCAGGGCAGCCGAGCGCGACCTTGCCGTCGATGGGCGGACCATGGACGGCCAGGCGTTGCAGTTTCCGGACGCGTCATTCGACGCCGCCCTGTCGGTGCTTGGCATCATCCTGTTCCCGGATGCTCGGCGTGGATTGGCTGAAATGCGGCGGGTGGTGCGTCCGGGCGGGGCGGTATCGGTGGTGACGTGGACCCAGCCCGAGAACTACGATCTGGCCGCCGAGATACGCGCGGCCACGCAGGCCGTCTGGCCGCACCAGCCGCCGGCGCCGCTCCCCGCCCAGCTCCGATACCGCGAGGAAGGCGGCTTTCGCGCCCTGTTCAGGGCCGCAGGTTTCGGCGAGCCGCTGATCGCGACGGTGACGGCCCGCCTTGAGGCGCCTTCGGCACGCTGGCTTGCCGAGCGCATCGGCTTTGCGCCCGGCATGGCTGCGATGCTGGCCGGCCTGGGCGACCGGGCCCCCGCCGTCATGGAGCGGTTTGTCCGGAACCTGGAAACACGATTGGGACCCGGACCGATCGGCCTGGCCGGCGTGGCCTTCGTCGGCACGGCCCGTGTCCCGTAACCGCTGAGTTGGCGAAGGGAGATCGTCGATGCGCACCAACCCATTCTACGACGCCTGGCTGTTTCTGATCGGCAGCACCCCGGACCACCACAACAGCGGCGTCGGTGGGCTGATGACGGCGCTGTTCCTCGCGCTGCTGCTTGCCAGCGTCTGGATCGCCTACCGGAACTGGCAGGAGGACCCGGCGCAGCGCACGCTGCACCACCTCGCCATATGGGTCATGCGCTTCATGATCGGCGCCATGTGGTTCCAGGGCTCCCTGTGGAAGCTGCCGCTGCCGGTGTCCGGGGGCTTTGCGGGCTGGACCGCCGCGCTGGGCGAGAATGCAGCGTTCGCGTTTCACCGGTGGATTGCCAAGAATGTCTTCGTGCCCCTCCTGCCGGTCATCGACCCGCTGGTCTTTCTGACCGAGCTGTTGCTTGCGGCATCCTTCATTCTCGGCTTTCTGGTCCGGCCATTCGGTGTCATCGGCATGATCTACGTGGCGCACCTCTGGCTGGGCCTCTATCTCCACCCCTCGGAGTGGCCATGGCTCTACATCTTCCTCATTTTTGTGCAGGGCTTCTTTGTGCTCGACAATGGGGGGAGAAGCCTGGGCCTCGACGGGCTGATCGCGCGCATGTCGAAGGGACCGTTCGTCGGTGACGGCGCCGTCGCGCGGCTCTACCGCAGGATTGCCTGATGCCATGCGCGCCGCGCGACCGCTGTTGCGCGCGGCGCGCCGAGACCAGACCCGCAGTATCGGAGAAACCTGATCATGACTGTGCCCCGCATCAAGCTCACCAGCCTGGCGCACGGCGGCGGCTGCGGCTGCAAGCTCTCGCCTTCGGTCCTGCAGCAACTCCTCGCCGACCAGCCGGCGGCGGCCGCCTTCAGCCAGCTGCTGGTGGGCACGGAGACGGCCGACGACGCGGCGGTATGGCAGCTCGATCAATCGACCTGCATCATCGCCACCACCGACTTCTTCATGCCGATGGTGGACGACCCGTTCGATTTCGGCCGCATCGCCGCCACCAACGCGCTGTCGGACGTGTATGCCATGGGCGGAAAACCCATCATGGCGCTGGCCATCCTCGGCATGCCGGTGGACAAGATCGCGACCGACGCGGTGCGCGAGATCCTGAAGGGCGGCGCCGCCGTGTGCGCCTCCGCCGGCATCCCGGTTGCCGGCGGGCACTCGATCGACTGCCCGGAGCCCGTCTACGGCCTGGCCGTCATCGGCACCTGCCGGCCCGAGCACGTTCGGCGCAACTCCCGTGCGCACGCGGGCGACGCGCTGATCCTCACCAAGCCGGTCGGCGTGGGCATCTACTCCGCAGCCATCAAGAAGGGCGAGCTGCCGCCGGCAGGCTACGCGGAGATGATCGCCACCACCACGCTGCTGAACAAGGTGGGGGCGGAGCTGGCGCAGGACGCGCACATCCACGCCCTCACCGACGTGACAGGCTTCGGCGTGCTCGGCCACGCCCTGGAGATGGCCCGCGGCGCCGGGATTTCCATCGTCATCGACGCGGACGCGGTGCCGCTGTTGTCCGATGCTGCCCCTCTCGCGCAGAAGGGGTTCGTGACGGGCGCCTCGCACCGCAACTGGTCGAGCTACCGCGACGGCATCCGCTGGCCGGACTCCCTGCCGGAGTGGCGCCGGCATCTGCTCACCGACCCGCAGACCTCGGGCGGCCTGCTGGTGTCCTGCGAGCGCGCGCACGCCGATGCCGTCCTGGGCCTGATCAAGGGGCGGGGACATCCGGCAGCAAGCATCGTCGGCCGCGTCGAGGCCGGGCCTCCCGTCGTCAACGTGCAGGGCTGATGTGCCGGTTGCCGTTCGCCGACGTAGCGCTGCTGCCGCCGGCGGCGAAGACGGAGGACCGAGCCCGTCGAGCTGAGAAATCGGATCGCGGCAGGGACGTGAGTTACCTCACGCCCCCCGCACAGATCCGTACGTGCCCTATTAAGGCATACGGCTCCCACCTTGGGTGTGGAGCGGCAAAACGGGCATTCGGCCATGGGTGGCGGATGCGCGGTTTGGCAGGAACGCAGCCGTCCTCCAGGCCCCACCTTCAGCCATTTCAGGATCAGACGCAGCATCCTCTTATCCCCGGCGCTCCAGGAACCGGATCAGCCGATGCGGATCGCTACTCCTTCATCGCAGTGGACTTGCGCCACCTACTCCTTGCCGATATCTCCGGCGCACGCGGGTTACGCGCTATTGCGCTGACCCGCCCTAGGACCGATCCGGCGAATCGGTGATGGCGCCGCGGCTGGCGGGGGAGACGATGCGGATGTACTTGCCCAGCACGCCCTTGGTGTAGCGCGGCTTCGGCTGCTCCCAGGCCTTCCTGCGGGCAGCCATCTCCCTGGCCGGGATCTTGAGCTCGATGGTGCGCGTCCTGGCGTCGATGGTGATGGAATCGCCCTCCTTCACCAGCGCGATCGGCCCGCCCTCGTAGGCCTCCGGCGCCACGTGGCCCACGACCATGCCCCAGGTGCCGCCCGAGAAGCGGCCATCCGTAATGAGCGCCACCGACTCGCCGAGCCCCTGGCCGATCAGGGCGGAGGTGGGCGCCAGCATCTCCTGCATGCCGGGGCCGCCCTTCGGCCCCTCGTAGCGGATGACGATCACGTCGCCCGGCTTGATCTTCCGCGCCATGATGGCCTTCAGGCACTCCGGCTCGGAGTTGAACACCCGCGCCGGCCCGGTGACGGTCGGGTGCTTCACCCCCGTCATCTTGGCGACCGCGCCGTCGGGCGCCAGGTTGCCCTTCAGGACGACAAGGTGTCCCTGTTTGTAGACCGGGTCGCTCCACGGCCGGATCACGTCCTGGTCGCTGCGCGGCTGCGATGGCACCTTCTCCAGCATCTGGGCGAGGGTCTTCCCGTGGATGGTCGTGCACTCACCGTTGAGGACGCCGTTGTCGAGGAGGATCTTCAAGACCTGCGGCACCCCGCCGGCGCGGTGGAAGTCAACCGCCACGTAGCGGCCCGTCGGCTTCAGCTCGCACAGCACGGGCACCTTGCGGCGCATGCGTTCGAAGTCGTCGATGCTCCACCTCACACCGGCCGCGCTGGCGATCGCCAGGTAGTGCAGCACTGCGTTGGTAGAGCCGCCGGTGGCCATCACCAGGGCGATGGCGTTCTCGATCGACTTCCTGCTGATGATGTCGCGCGGCTTCAGATTGTTGCGCACCGCCTCCACCAGCACCTTGGCCGACTGGGCGGCGGAGTCCGCTTTCTCCGGATCGGGCGCGGCCATCTGCGAGGAGCCGAGAAGGCTCATGCCGAGCGCCTCGAACGAGGACGACATGGTGTTGGCCGTGTACTGGCCGCCGCACGCGCCGACAGTCGGGCAGGCGTTGCGCTCGATCCCCTCGAAGTCCTCCTTGGACATCTTGCCGGCGGTGAAGGCGCCCACCGCCTCGAACGGACTGACGATGGTGAGCGCCTGGCCTTTCCAGAACCCCGGCTTGATCGTACCGCCGTAGACGAAGATGCCCGGCACGTTCATGCGGGCGATGGCCATCATGCAGCCCGGCATGTTCTTGTCGCAGCCGCCGACGGCCAGCACGCCGTCCATCATCTGGCCGTTGACGGACACCTCGATGGCATCGGCGATCACCTCGCGCGACACGAGCGAGTATTTCATCCCCTCGGTGCCCATGCCGATGCCGTCGGTGACGGTGGGGAAGCCGAACACCTGCGGCATGGCGCCGGCATCCTTCAAGGCGGCCATGGCGCGGTCCACCAGCGGCTGGATGCCGGCGTTGCAGGGGTTCATGGTGGAATGGCCATTGGCCACGCCTACGATGGGCTTGTCGAAGTCCTCGTCCTTGAAGCCCACGGCGCGCAGCATGGCGCGATTGGGCGAACGGGCCACGCCGCCCGTGATGAGATGGGAACGCCGGTTCAGCTTGTCGGTCATGGGACTCCTCCCCCTGGGGCTCTTGTGGCGCGCGATGCGCGACGTGGGGTCCCTCTACTGGTGGATGCGAGCCGAGGCCGTCAAGTGCAGCCCGCCTCCCGCGTTCGGCAAGGCGCGCATATCAGGGGTCACCGACGCAAGCCGCCCGCACGGAGCGGCGCGCAAATTGCGTGCCTTGCGGCATTTCTGCCGCACGCGGCGGTCGGGCCGGCTTGACGTAACGATCGTACCGGGACTAGCGTGCTCACAGGTCGACTGGGCGACCCACGGACCGCGTAAAGGGTTTAACCCGCCTTTTCAGCAGCGAGCCGACCTCGCCTTCTTTCTTGCCCGAGAGTTGCGGTCGCCGGGCGCAGAGAAAGAAGGTGTCCCATGCCGCAGGCGCTGCCCGCGAACCCCAATCTCGACTGGCTGAGGAAGGCCGCCAAGAAGCGGCTCGCCGAGCTGCGCGCCGGCGACCCCGAGGCCAGGCTGCACCGGGCCCAGCTCGCCGTCGCCCGCGACTACGGTTTCCCCAGCTGGCGCGCGCTCAAGGCGCACGTCGATAGGGTCGCCCCGGCTCCGAACGTGAAGGGGCGCGTTTTCGCAGCAGCCCGCGCGGGCGACGTCGAGACGGTGCGCCGTGCTTTCGCAGCGGGCTTCGACCCGGCGACGCCCGATGCCGACGGCCGTACCATCCACCAGATCGCCAAGGAGTTGCGCCACGACGCCATCGAGCGGCTCACCAACGATGTACAGGGAGGCCGCCCCACGCGACCGGAGCCCGAGCAGCAGGCGCTCCAGGACATCGTCGTTGCGGCGCAAGACGGCGATGTCGCGGCGCTCGCCACGCGACTCGATGCACACCCGGAGCTGATCAATGCGCTCGGCGGCCGGAGCTTCTACAAAGCCACGCCGCTGCATCTGGCCGCGCGGCGCAATCGCCATGGCGCCATCCGCCTCCTGATCGAGCGCGGCGCCGACATCGACGCCCGCGAGTTTCCCGACAACGCCGCGCCCTTGCATTTCGCAGCCATGTACGGCGACCTGGATGCAGTCGGGCTGCTGGTCGAGGCCGGTGCCGATATCGACGGCAAGGGCGACGACCCAGGGGTTGGCGTGCTCGGGTGGGCGACCTGCTTCAAGGAGGTGCGCGAGGATATCGCCGCCTACCTGCTGAGCCACGGGGCGGAGCTCAACCTGTGGACGGCGATCGCCCTCG
>DATBKR010000524.1:0-4044 GCA_036555805.1 Hyphomicrobiaceae bacterium
CATCCACCATCTCTACGAGGACGCCGACGGCATCTCGCACTTCCGCGACATCGAGGTGGAATGGGTGGAGGAGAAGCCGTTTCGCAGGCTGTCGGCGCGGCTGCCGGCCACCGGCATCATCTTCCGCCAGACCTCGGGCGATTACGACCTCGACTGGCACCCGGCGCCGCGGCGCCAGTACATCATCAACCTCGATGCCGGGGTGGAGATCACGGCCAGCGACGGGGAGCGCCGCATCATCGGCGCCGGCGAGGTCATCCTGGTCGAGGACGTGAGCGGCAAGGGGCACCTGTCGAAGGCGGTGGGCGGCCAGATGCGCCACTCGATCTTCGTGCCCATCGAGTGAGGCTCCGGCTGCCCGGCTCGCGCGTGCTCGACTGGGCCTACCTCAACTCTTGTGGCGGTGCAATGCGCTCGCGTCGCTCGCTTATTGCACCCTACGCCTCGTCCACGATCGGATTCGACAGAACCCCCATCCCTTCCAGCTCCACCTCCACGCGGTCGCCGGCCTTCATCCAGGCCGGGGGCGTTCTCGCGTGGGCCACGCCGGAGGGCGTGCCGGTGGCGATGATGTCGCCGGGCTCGAGCGTCATGAACTCCGACAGTGTGGCGACGATGCTGGCCGTCGAGAAGATCATGTCGCTCGTGTTGGAATCCTGCATGACCTCGCCGTTGACCCGGGTCTGGATGCGCAGGCCCGACGCGCCAGGCGGCAGTTCGTCGGCGGTGACGATCCAGGGGCCGAGCGGGCCAGTGGAGTCGAAGTTCTTGCCCGGCGTCCACTGTGTGGTCTTGCGCTGGAAGTCGCGCACCGACACGTCGTTGAAGAGGGTGTAGCCGAATACGTGGTCGAGGGCGTCGGCCTCGGGGATGTGGCGCCCGCCCTTGCCGATGACGATGGCGAGTTCGCACTCGTAGTCGAGCTGGATGGAGACCTTGGGCCGGATCACCGGCGCGCCGGGCGCGGTGAGCGAGGTGGCAACGCGCAGGAAGAAGGAGGGGTACGTCGGGATCGGGTGCCCGCCCTCCTTGGCGTGCAGCGCATAGTTGAGGCCGACGCAGATGAATTTGGGCGGGCGCGCGATGGGCAGCGCCGCTTTCACGGAGGCGACGGGGAGCTTGGCCGAGGCCGGCGCCTTGGCCGCGGCGGCCTTGACGCTGCCGAGGGCTGCGGGGCCGGCGGCGATGAGAGCGGCGAGGTCCTTGGGCAGAGAAGCGTCGGCGGCGGCGAGGTCGATCACGTTCGTGCCCTCGACCACCCCGAGGGCGGCGCCGCCGCCCTTCTCGAACATCGTCAGCTTCATCGGTGCGTCTCCTTTCGCCCGCCTTCCGGCGCCATGAGGCCTTGTTAACCTTGGCCGGACGGCAGCAGGATGGAGCCCGACCTGTCAAGGGCCGCAAAGGGGGCCGCAAATGGGCCGCAAGGAGACCGCCACGCATGCACAACCTCAAGACCGACGCGGCCCGGCTGTGGGACAGCCTGATGGCGACGGCCGCCATCGGTAGGACGGCCAAGGGGGGCATCTGCCGCCTCACCTTAAGCGAGCACGACAAGACGGTGCGCACCTGGCTCCAGGCCCAGGTGGAGGCGCTGGGCTGCACGGTGGGGCGCGACGACATGGGCGTGATGTTCGCGCGCCGCCCCGGCGCCCGTGGCAGCGTCCGGGGCGATGTGCCGCCCATCGCCATCGGCAGCCACCTGGACACCCAGCCGACGGGCGGAAAGTTCGACGGCAACCTGGGCGTGCTGGCGGCGCTGGAGGTGCTGCGCACGCTCAACGAGGCGGGCTACGAGACGTTCGCGCCCATCGAGCTCGTCAACTGGACCAACGAGGAGGGTGCGCGCTTCTCACCGCCGATGCTGGCGTCGGGCGTGTTCGCCGGGGTGTTCGCGCGCGACTGGGCCTGCGCGCGCGCCGATGCCGATGGCGTGAGCTTCGGGGCGGCGCTGGAGGCCATCGGCGAGCGGGGCGGCGAGGCGTGCGGGCAGCATCGCCTGTCGGCCTTCTTCGAGCTGCACATCGAGCAGGGGCCGATCCTGGAGGCGGAGGGGTTCGACATCGGGGCGGTGACGGGCGTGCAGGGCATGCGCTGGTTCGAGGTGACGGTGACGGGCCAGGAGGCGCACACCGGCGCGACGCCCATGCATCTGCGCAAGAACGCCCTGCTCGGCGCGGCCCGGCTGGTGGAGAAGGTGGAGGCGATCGCCCGTGCGCACGCCCCTCTCGCCGTGGCGACAGTGGGCTCCATGCGGGTGAAGCCCAACTCGCCCAATGTGGTGCCGGGCGAGGTGTTCCTCACCGTCGACCTGCGCCACCCTGAGGCGGCGGTGCTGGAGGTGATGGAGGGTGAGCTGCATGCCGCCCTCGATGCCGCCTGCGAGCCGCTGGACCTGGCCGTTGAGGCGACCAGGGTCTGGGACCAGCCGCCGGTCGTCTTCGACCCGCAGTGCGTGGCCGCGGTGCGCGGCGCGGCCGAGCGCAGCGGCTTCAAGCTGCGCGACATGGTCTCGGGCGCCGGCCACGACGCGGCCTACGTGGCCCGCGTGGCGCCCACCGCCATGATCTTCGTGCCCTGCCGCGGCGGCATCAGCCACAACGAGGCCGAGTTCTCCTCGCAAGGGCAGTGCGCTTCCGGCGCCCAGGTGCTGCTGCAGGCGGTGCTGGACTACGATGGGTGGCTTGCGGAGCGGTACGTAAACGGCGGCGGTGACGGCGGGCCAGGCTGAGCAAAAGAATCCACCGAGTAGGATTTGATGCCAAAGTCTGCCCGATCGCTTCGTGCCCGATCGCTTGGTTGACTGGGCGAGCCGGTCTGTGTGAATCTATGTGTGGAGGCTCACACATGGCGACCAACCTTTCAATCGACCCCAGACTTATCGAACAAGCGCTGGAAGTCAGCGGCGAGCGCACAAAGAAAGCTGCCGTGACGAAGGCATTGCAGGAATTCATCGCGCGCAGACGCCAGAAGCGGCTGCTCGATCTCATCGGCAAGCTCGAATGGGACCCAACCTATGACTACAAAGCGGGACGGACCCGCACTTGACGCTTTTTGTGGACACAAGCGTCTGGTCTCTCGCCCTCCGGCGCGATGCGCCTTCTCCTGCACGCGAAGTCACGGGCCTGGTCGAAGCGATAAGAAATGGCGAACCCATCGTTACGACGGGTCTTGTCCTCCAGGAGCTGCTGCAGGGGTTTTCAGGCCCAAAGGCTCGAAATCAGATTCTCGACCGGTTCTCCGCGGTGCCGTTGCTGGTGCCGGATCGGAACGATCACATCGAGGCGGCGGAACTGAGGAACCAATGCCGCCGGAACGGCGTGCAGATCGGAACGATCGATGCGCTTCTGGCCCAGCTGTGCATTCGACATGACCTGACGATGCTGACGAGCGGCAACGATTTTAGACGCATAGCTGACCGCTCCACGCTTCGTCTCTGGATGCGCCCCTAGAATCGCGTGCTCGCGGCGCGCATGCTGTGTCGAAATCCAGCGTAATACCCGGACGGCCTACTCCTTCACCGCACCTGTCATCGCGGACACGTAGTGCTCGACGAAGAATGCGTAAAGGATCACGAGGGGGATCGAGCCGATCAATGCGCCGGCCATCAGCGATCCCCACCGGTAGATGTCACCGTCCACAAGCGCTGTCACGATGGCCACCGGCACGGTCTTGTACTGCACCGAAGAGATGAACGTGAGCGCGTAGATGAACTCGTTCCAGCACAGCGTGAAGCAAAAGATGAAGGCCGAGATCAGGCCCGGCACCGCCAGCGGAATGACGATCTTCGTCAAGATTTGCCAGCGGCTGGCACCGTCGATCAGGGCACATTCCTCAAGCTCGAACGGGATGGTCTTGAAATAGCCCATCAGCAGCCAGGTCGAGAACGGGATCAGGATGGTCGGGTAGGTCAGGATCAGCGCGAACGGCGTGTCGAACAGGCCGTACTGGAAGACCACGGTCGACAGCGGGATGAACAGGATCGAGGGCGGCACCAGGTAGGCGAGGAAAATCGCGCCGCCGACCCATTGCGCGCCCTTGTAGCGC
>DATBKR010000525.1:0-2366 GCA_036555805.1 Hyphomicrobiaceae bacterium
GTCAACATCAAGGAGCGGCTCGACTTCTCCTGCGCGGTGTTCGACGCGGAGGGCCAGCTCGTCGCCAACGCCCCGCACATGCCGGTGCACCTCGGCAGCATGGACCGCTCGGTGGAGACGGTGATCCGCGCCAACGCCGGCCAGATGCGGCCGGGCGACGTATACATGCTCAATGCCCCTTACAACGGCGGCACGCACCTCCCCGACATCACCGTCATTACCCCGGTGTTTGCCGATAGAGGGGCCAGACCCCTCGCACCACACCTTGGAGAATCCAACGACCGTCGTGGCGAGGGGTCTGACCCCTCCATCCTCTTCTACGTCGCCAGCCGCGGGCACCACGAGGACATCGGCGGGCCCACGCCGGGCTCCATGACGCCGCGGGCCACCACCATCGAGGAGGAGGGCGTCTACATCGACAACTTCAAGCTGGTCGATCGGGGCCGCTTTCTGGAGGCCGAGACGCACGCCCTGCTCACGGGCGCCAAGTATCCTGCCCGCAGCCCGGCCAAGAACATCGCCGACCTGAAGGCGCACGTGGCCGCCAATGCCAGGGGCGTGGCCGAGCTGAACAAGATGGTGGCCCACTTCGGCCTCGACGTCGTGCGGGCCTATATGGGCCACGTCCAGGACAACGCCGAGGAGAGCGTGCGCCGCCTGCTGTCGCGCCTGGACGACGGCCACTTTCGCGTTGAGATGGACCAGGGCACCTGGGTGGACGTGAAAATCTCCGTGGACCGCGCCAACCGCCGCGCCCGCGTCGATTTCTCGGACACCTCGCCGGAGCAGGCCAACAACTTCAATGCGCCGGAGCCCGTCACGCGCGCCGCCACTCTCTACGTGTTCCGGGTCATGGTGGACGAGCCGATCCCCATGAACGCGGGCTGCCTCAAGCCCATCGACATCGTCATCCCCGAGCGCTCGATGCTGAAACCCGCCTACCCGGCGGCCGTAGTGGCGGGCAACGTGGAGACCAGCCAGATCGTCACCAACTGCCTGTTCGCCGCCATGAAGGCCCTGGGCCCCAGCCAGGGCACCATGAACAATCTCACCTTCGGCAACGCCCGCTACCAGTATTACGAAACCATCTGCTCCGGCAGCCCCGCCGGCCCGGGCTTCGATGGCACGGCTGGGGTGCACGTGCACATGACCAACACGCGCCTCACCGACCCGGAGGTGCTGGAGCTGCGCTATCCCGTGCTCCTGGAGGAGTTCTCCATCCGCCGCGGCTCGGGCGGCAGGGGCAGGTGGAGCGCCGGCGACGGCACACTGAGGCGCATCCGCTTCCTGGAGCGCATGGACTGCGCCATCCTGTCCAGCTTCCGCAAGATCCGGCCGTTTGACCTGGACGGCGGCGCGCCCGGCGAATGCGGCGAGAATTGGGTGCGGCGCAACAACGGCGCCATGGAGCGGCTGGACGGCTGCGACCAGACCGCGCTCGATCCGGGCGAGGCCGTGATCGTCAAGACGCCCACGGGCGGGGGATTTGGGCGAAGATGACGTTGCGACAGCCGTTCGAGTCCAAGCCATGCTGCAGGTGCAGCGCTGCGACGCAGCATAAGGCCTAGCTCCAGGTTGGCGGGGACTCCACATAGCAGTCAACGAAGCGCTCCGGCTCGCCAAGAAGGCCCAGGCGCAAGGGGGAGCCTGCTCAGGGACGGCGTCGCCAGAAGTCGCAAAGACGGAGACCGTCATGAGCACCCTGACCTACGCCGGCCACGACGCGGTTCCTGCCGAGACGGCAGCAGCGGAACCGGCCCGCAAATCGCTGTTTACGAGGTTGTACGATACCATCGTCATGGCGCAGCAGGAGCGCGCTGGACGCGAGATTGCCCGCTATCTCGGCAACCGCGGGCCGCTGACCGACGAGCTCGAGCGCGAGATCATGCGCCGGCTTTCCGGCGCCAGGCCGCTCTGACCGGGACGGATTAGGCCGGCGGGCATCGCGCCGGCCGCCCGCAGCTCTCGTGCAGGCCGCCGCCACGTTCGCAGTGCCTCCCGCGGCCGAGTCGACGAGAAGGGAGCCGCATGGGCGCCGGGCAGAGTCTGCCCGGCGCCATCAGCCTTTTTCGCTTGCCGCAAGGACTGAAGGCGGCCCATATACGGGCCGTCAATAATCGCCCGGGATGCGGTCGGGGTCAGACCCCTCGCCTGGACGCTCGAAATCGTCCCAGAAGTTCAGGCGAGGGGTCTGACCCCGCACACCAGGGGCGAGGGCTCGGGCCCCCGCATACAGGAGACTGCATGGCCAAAGAAGAGCCGCTGGAGTTCGAAGGGGTTGTCGTGGAGGTGCTCCCCGACGCGCGCTGCCGCGTCAAGCTCGAGAACGGACACGAGGTGGTGGCCTACACCTCCGGCCGCATGAA
>DATBKR010000526.1:0-2573 GCA_036555805.1 Hyphomicrobiaceae bacterium
GGGGATGCCGTGTCCATGGGCGATGCGCACAACCTGGCGGATGGGCACCACCGTGCCGAGCACGTTCGACATGTGGGTGATGGCTACCAGCCGGGTGCGGGGCGTGAGCAGCCGCTCGAATTCCTCCAGCAGGAACTCGCCGGTGTCGGAGATGGGCGCCCACTTGAGCACGCAGCCCTTGCGCTCGCGATGGAAGTGCCACGGCACCAGGTTGGAGTGGTGCTCCATGATGGACAGCACGATCTCGTCGCCCTTCTTGAAGTCCATGCCGAAGGAGCTGGCGACGAGGTTGATGGCGTCCGTCACGTTGCGGGTGAAGACGATCTCCTCGCTGCTGCCGGCGTTGAGGAAGCGGCGCACCGTCTCGCGCGCGTTCTCGTATTTCGCCGTGGCCGCGTTGGAGAGGTAGTGCAGCCCGCGGTGGACGTTGGCGTATTCCATCTTGTAGACGTGCTCGATGGCGTCGATCACGGCCTGCGGCTTCTGGGCCGAGGCACCGTTGTCGAGGTAGACGAGAGGCTTGCCGTACACCTCGCGGAACAGGATCGGGAAGTCGGCCCGGATGCGCTCCACGGCGTAGCCGCCCGCGAAGCCGGATTCCTTGGTCAACGCTGTCATCGTCGTCCTCCTCCGGGGCGACCGTCGTCCGTCGAAGCTTACCCTGTCAGACCGGCCAACCTGTCCTTCGCGATGCCCAGGAGTGCTTCGCGCAGGGCCTCGTCCGCGATCCCGTCGAACGCCTCGCCGACGAAGCTCTCGATCAGGAGCGCGCGCGCTTGCATCAGCGGGATGCCGCGCGAGCGCAGGTAGAACAGCATGTCGTCGTCTAGCTGGGCCGCCGTCGAGCCGTGTCCGCAGACCACGTCGTCGGCGAGGATCTCCAGCTCGGGCTTGGAGTCGAACTCGGCGTCCTCCGACAGCATCAGGGCCTGCGCCATCTGCTTGCCGTCCGTCTTCTGCGCGTCGGGGCGGACAATCACTTTGCCCTGGAACACGCCGCGCGCCCTGCCGGCGAGCACGCCCTTGAACAGCTCGCGGCTGGTGCAGCCCGGCACGGCATGGTCGATGACCAGCGTGGAGTCGATGTGCTCGGCCTCGCGCCCCATGAAGCAGCCCGCCACGTCGAGCCTGCCGCCTTCGCCGGTAAACGTGGCGGCGAGATGGTTGCGCACGAGCCCGGTGCCGGCAGTGAGCTGGAAGGCCCGGTAGGACGCATCCGCGCCGAGCGTCGCCAGCCAGCTCGCGAGATGCGTCGAGCCCGCCCCGTCCAGCGTGCACTTGGCGTGCACCAGCCTGGCGCTCCGGCCGACGGTCACCTGGCTCAGGACGTTGCCCTGGCCGGCAGCCGCTCCCGGCAGGGCGATGTGTGCCTCGACGATAGTGGCCTCCGCGCCGGCGCCGATGTGGAGCCTGTTGCGCACGGTGACAAGCCGGGGGCTCCTGCCGGCTCGCACGAACACCAGCAGCAGCGGCTTGGCGGGCTTTGCGCCGTCGGGGACACGTACCACCGCGCCGTCGGTCATGAAGGCGGCGTTGAGGGCGATGACGGCATCCTGACCGGGCGGGATCGCCTCGCCGGCGACAGCATCGCGGTCTGGCACCTCCAGCGCGGGCGCCAGCGCGCGGACCTCGAGGCCTTCGGCCGAGGCGTCCGACAGCTCGGGCCGATAGGCGCCGTTCACCAGCACCACGCGACGGGCATCGAGCGTCGCGAGGCCTTCCAGCGCGGCATCGATCTCCGCACGCGCCACCGGCGTCGCATCGCCGAGTGCCGGCGGCAGTGCCTCCTTGAGCGCGGAACGCAGGTCGGTGTACTTCCACGCCTCCAGCCGCCGGTGCGGCAGCCCGAGGCCGGCGAACGCACCGATTGCCACCTTGCGCGCCTCGGCCACGGCCGCGCCGCCCGGCAGGCGCGCGGCCACCGCCTCGAACAGCTCGGGGAAGGCCTGCTCGGCCTTCGTCCTCGTCAATGCCACTGTCATCTCAAGCCGTTTCTTGTTGCTTCGTCCGCTGTAGGTTGGGTCAAGCGAAGCGCAGACCCAACATTGGCGAGGGATGTTGGATCTTCCCCCGGCTTGCGCCGGGGTCGACCCAACCTACGCCGCCTTGCTCTTGAACTCCGCGTAGCCGCTTTCCTCGAGCTCCAGCGCCAAGTCCTTGCCGCCGCTCTTGCGGATGGTGCCGTCGGCCATCACGTGCACCTTGTCGGGCACGATGTAGTTGAGGAGACGCTGGTAGTGGGTGATGACGAGCATCGCCCGGTCCTTGGAGCGCAGCTTGTTGACGCCCTCGGACACGATGCGTACGGCGTCGATGTCGAGGCCGGAGTCGGTCTCGTCCAGCACGCACAGCGTCGGCTCCAGCACCGACATCTGCAGAATCTCCATGCGCTTCTTCTCGCCGCCCGAGAAGCCTTCGTTCACGGGGCGGTGGAGGAGCGACTCGGCGATCTGGACGAGCTTCGCCTTCTCCTTGATGAGCTTGAGGAACTCGTGGGCGTCGAGTTCCGGCTGGCCGCGGTGCTTGCGGATCGCGTTGAGCGCGTTCTTCAGGAAGTAGGTGTTGCCCACGCC
>DATBKR010000527.1:0-2090 GCA_036555805.1 Hyphomicrobiaceae bacterium
CACGTGCGGCAAGATCGTCTACGACGCCAAGAACCGCGATGCCTGGCAGAACGGCTTCGCCGTCAAGCTCAACGCCGACAAGCTGGCGCAGGGGGCCGACCACGCCATCCTGTCGAGCAACAAGTTCCCCAAGGACAAGCGCGAGATCCACCTGCAGGACGGGGTGATCGTGGCAGCGCCGGCGCGCGTGCTGGCCATCGTCGAGATCCTGCGCGACCAGCTCATCCGCCTGCATGAGCTGCGCGTATCGAACGAGCAGCGCGACAGCAAGACCGAGGAGCTCTACGCCTTCATCACCTCGGAGCACTGCAAGCAGCTGATCGCGCAGGTGGAAGGGCAGGCCGGCAAGATGCTCGACCTCGACGCCAGGGAGCAGGAGGCGCACCGGCGCGTCTGGGACCAGCGCAGGAAGCTGATCAACGCGGTGCAGAAGGCGCGCGGCGACCTCTCCTTCGAAATCGACCGCATCATCGGCACGGCCGGCAACGGCCCGGACGACACGGCGGCGTAGCCTCATCGGCTCCGCTCCGGCGCGGGATGATAGTGCAGACGATCATAAGGCGGAGCAATAGCATGTCGCGCAAGGCCAAGCATCGCAGCCACCGGCGCGCATACGTGGGTTCACATCAATCGGAGGTCACCGGGCGACCAATGAGGACGGCAAAATCGTCATCAGTGAAGCTGACGGGTAAGAGCGGCCAGCCTTGACAAGCCGTGCGCGCGCCGACCCTCCCGCGACCGCGGCGAGGGCCTCACTGAGCGGATTGCCGCGCGCACCGCGATGAATGCGAGGGGGGCCGCAGCAGCCCCTCCTGCGGGGCGAGCATCGGCCCCGCGGGCGGTCTGATCGTAAACGGCAGCATTGAGGAAGGGATATCCCCTCAGAACGGGTAGTGCCGGTGGCCGGACTGGATGGTGATCCACCTGAGCTCGGTGAACTCGTCGATGGCCGCTTTGCCGCCGAACCGGCCATAGCCAGAATCCTTCACGCCGCCGAACGGCATCTGCGCCTCGTCGTGCACGGTCGGGCCGTTGATGTGGCAGATGCCGGTCTCCAGCCGCCGCGCCACCGCGAAGGCGCGGTTCACGTCGCGGCCGAACACCGCCGAGGACAGGCCGTAGGGCGTGTCGTTGGCGATGCGCACGGCCTCGTCCACGCCGTTGGCGCGCACCACCGTGGTGACCGGCCCGAACGACTCCTCCTCGTAGATGCGCATGGCGGGCGTCACGTGGTCGAGCACATGCGCGCCGATCAGCGTGCCGTCGATGGCCCCTGCGGCCACCAGCCTGGCGCCCTTGGCCACCGCATCGAGCACCAGCTGCGTCACGCGTTCAGCGGCCGCCCGGTCCACCACCGACCCCAGCACCGCCTTGCCCTCGCGCGGGTCGCCCACCGAGAGCGATTTGGCCTTGGTGGCGAGCCGCGCCACGAACTCGTCGGCCACCTTCTCGTCCACCACGATGCGCTCCGTGGACATGCAGATCTGGCCCTGGTTGGCGAACGCGCCGAAGGCGGCGGCGTTCACCGCCTCGTCCAGGTCGGCGTCGTCGAGCACCACCAGCGGCGACTTGCCGCCCAGCTCCAGCAGCACCGGCTTCAGGTGCTCGGCGCATTTCCTGGCGATGATCTTGCCGACGCGCGAGGAGCCGGTGAAGTTCACGCGCCGCACCGCCGGATGGGCGATCAGCGCCTCCACCACGGGTCCGGCGTCCTTGGGCGCGTTGGTCACCACGTTGACCACCCCCGGCGGGAAGCCGGCCTCACGGAACAGCGTGCCGATCAGGCGGTGCGTGCCCGGGCACATCTCGGAGGCCTTGAGCACCACGGTGTTGCCGCAGGCGAGCGGCATGGCGGTGGCGCGCACCCCGAGGATCACCGGCGCGTTCCAGGGCGCGATGCCGGCCACCACCCCCACCGGCTGGCGGTAGCCCATGGCCAGGCTGCCGGGCACGTTGGAGGGGATGATCTCGCCCGCGATCTGGGTGGTCATGGCGGCGGCCTCGCGCACCATGCCGGCCGCCAGCATGCAGTTGAAGCCGGCCCACATGGCGGTCGAGCCGGTCTCGGCGGCCATCACCGGCGCGAACTT
>DATBKR010000528.1:0-5738 GCA_036555805.1 Hyphomicrobiaceae bacterium
ATCCTCGACGTCTACGCCGCCTGGCGCGCCGACGGGCAGGGCGCCGTCGTAGCGGTCTACAACAGCAAGGCGGATGCGGATGCCGCTGCCGCCAAGATCCAGGCCATCTGGGGCACGCTCGCCGGCCTGCTGAAAGGCGCCCCCGCCACCGACGCCTACGACGACGTCGAGCACATCGTCGGATAGGTGCAAGAGCCTACGGTGTCAGACGGGCGGAGTGCGACCCCAGCACGACGAGACCATCCACGGCCACGACGCCCGTCGGCCCGACGAACAGCGGGTTGATGTCGGCCTCCTGGAGGCGGGGGGCGAGCGCCGCGGCCATCCGGGAGGCGGCCACCAGCGTGCGCGCCAGGGCCTCCTTGTCTGCCGCAGGCTGGCCGCGGTAGCCGTCGAACAGCCTGGCTCCGCGCAGTTCCGCGATCATCTCGCGCGCGGTGTCGAGGTCGAAGGGGGCGATACGGTAGGTCACGTCCTTCAGCACCTCGGTCAGCACGCCGCCGAGCCCGAGCGCCACCACCGGCCCGAAGCTGGCGTCGTTGATGACGCCGATCAGCACCTCGACGCCCTGCGCCATCTCGGACACGAGCACGCCCTCGATGCTGGCACCGGGCACCGCACCGGCGGCATTGGCGGTGACGGTGCGCACGGCAGCCGCGAGGCCCTCGCGCGCCACGCCCAGCCGCACGCCGCCGGCTTCGGTCTTGTGGGCGATGTCGCGCGAAACGATCTTCACCGCGAAGGGCGGGCTCAGCTCCCGCGCGGCAGCGACGACGTCGGCGCCCGGCGGCACCAGCACCTCTCGCGCCGCGGGGATGCCGAACGCGCGCAGCACCGCCTTGCTCTCGGCCTCGTTCAGGGTCACCGCCCCGGCGGGCAGGTCGAGGCCCACCGGCACCGGTGCCTCCGGCGTCCGGCGTGGCAGCAGCCGTCGCCGGTCGGCGGCGAAGCGCGCCAGCGCCGCGGCGGCGCGCGCGAGCCTGACCGGCGTGGTGACGAACGGCACGCGTGCCTCGGTCAGCGCCTTCACCGCCTCGGCCGACTTCGCCTGCCGCCCCGACCAGGCGACGTGCACCGGCTTGTCGGTCTCCGCCGCCGCGGAGGCGATGGCCTCGCAGGCGCGCGCCGCAGAGGGGCCCGACACGGAGGCGAGCAGGATCGACAGCTGGTCGATGTGCGGGTCGGCCAGCACTACCTTCAGCGCCGCCGTGAGCACGCCCATGTCGTTGAAGAACGCCGCCGTCACGTCGGCCGGATTCTCGGGCGAGGCGTAGGCCGGCACCACCTCCCTCAGCGCCGCCAGCGTCTCCTCCGAGAACGGCGGCAGCGTGAGGCCGCCCTTCACCGCCGCGTCGGCGTAGACGATGCTGGACCCGCCCGAGATCGACAGCACACCCACCCGGTTGCCCTGGGGCAGCCTGCCCTGGGCGAACAGCTTCACGATGTCGACGATGGGCTCCACGTCGTCCACCTCGATCAGGCCGGCCTGTCGCAGCGCCGCACGGTAGAGGTCGGCGATGCCCGTCATGTTGGCGGTGTGCGATGCGGCGGCCTTGACGCCGGCGTCGGTGGTGGCCGCCTTCCAGATCATCACCGGCTTGCCCGACTGAAGCGACTTGCGGCCCACATCCAGCAGGCGCCGCGCATCCGGCGTGCCTTCCAGGTAGGCGAAGACGGCGGACGTGCCGGGATCGTCGAGGAAGGCGGAGAGCAGTTCGGGCATGTCGACGTCGGTCTCGTTCCCCGACGAGACGCAGTAGCGGAAACCGAGGCCCTGGGCCTCGGCGAGGTTGACGATGGCGTAGCCGAAGCCGCCCGACTGGAACGCACACGACACCGGGCCCGGCCGGAAATCGGTCTCGTCGACGACGCTGCCGAACGCGGCCCACACGCGCGCTTCGAGCGACAGCACGCCCTGGCAGTTGGGTCCGATGACGCGAACGCCGCTCTCGGCAATGGCCCGCTTCAGCTCGGCCTCGAGCCGGCGTCCCTCGCCGCCGCTCTCGCGGAAGCCCGCGGTCAGCACGATGGCGAACGGGATGCCGGCCTTGCCGCAGTCGCGGATCGCGGCGGCCACGGCCGCGGCCGGAACCGCCACGATCGCCACATCGCAGGGGGCATCGATGGAGAGGGCATCGGGGTAGCACTTGAGCCCGTGCAGCTCGGGGTACTTGGGGTTGACCGGGAAAATCCCTCCCACGTAGCCCGCGGCCTTCAGAGCCTTGATCGGCTGGCCGCTGATGCGGCCGAGGTCTGCCGAGGCGCCGATCACGGCGATGCCGCGCGGATGGAACAGGCGCTCGAAGCTCACGGGTGGTGCCTCCCCTTGCCGACGCGACGGCTCCCGTTTCCGGTTGAGCGCGCCTCGGATCTGTGCCGTTGTTCTGGACCAGCAGCCTGCCCATAGTCTCGCCATCGATGGCCCACTGCAAGCGTGCCCGCACACAGCCCACACAGGAAGCCCGCGCATGATGACCGTCGAGGAGGCCATCACCGGCCGCCACTGCTTCCGCGCCTTCCTGCCGAAGCCGGTGCCCCGCGACCTGATCGCGCGCATTCTGCAGATCGCGGGGCGGGCGCCCTCGGGGTCCAACATCCAGCCGTGGAAGGTGTGGGTGCTCGACGGCGCCGTGAAGGAGGCGATAGCCAAGGAGCTGGCTGACCTCTACGACGCCGGCGGGCTGGGTCCGCGCGAGTACAACTACTACCCCGAGAACTGGCGCGAGCCCTACCTGGCGCGGCGGCGCGCCTGCGGCTGGGGGCTCTACGGGCTGCTCGGCATCGGCCGCACCGACAAGGACAGGATGCACGCCCAGCACCGGCGCAACTTCCTGTTCTTCGACGCGCCGGTGGGCCTCATCTTCTCCATCGACCGCGATATGGAGCAGGGCTCCTGGCTCGACTACGGCATGTTCCTGCAGAACGTCATGATCGCCGCCCGCCCCTTCGGCCTGGAGACCTGCCCGCAGGCGGCGTTCCTCAACTTCCACGACGTGCTGCAGAAGCGCCTCGGCATCCCGGAGGAGCAGATGCTCGTGTGCGGCATGGCGCTGGGCTATCCGGATCCTGACGCGCAGGTGAACACGTTCGCACCGGAGCGGATCGGGGTGGAGGAGTTCGTGACGTGGGTGGAGGAGGTGAAATCGCCGCGCGGGTCGCATGCGGGGCGTAGGGTGCAATGAGCGAAGCGCATTGCACCGATTCATCGGCAGAACGGCGCAATGCGGCTATCGCCTTATTGCGCCCTACACGGCGCCGTTGCGCGCCAGTGCCTCGAACTCTGCCTGGCTGTAACCGAGCAGCCCGGTGAGCACCTCGCGGGTGTGCTGGCCGAGCTGTGGCGGGGCGGCATAGGCATCGAGCGGCGTCGCGCTCAGCCGCACGGCGTTCTTCACGGCCTTCACCACGCCGGCGGTCGTGTGCTCCATCTCGGCGACCATGCCGCGCCCCTTCAGGAGGCCGCTGTCGCACACCTCGCCGACGGTGCGGATGGCGCCAGCCGGCACGCCGGCCTTGTCCAGCCGCTGCATCCAGTCGTCGCGCGGGCGCTGCTTGACAAGCGCCCGCACCAGCGGCACCAGCTCCTTGCGATTGCGCACGCGGTCGGCGGCCTTGGCGAAGCGCGGGTCGTCCACCAGGTCGGGCGCCTCGGCGGCCCTGCAGAAGCGGCGCCACAGGTCGTCGTTGGCGACGCCGAGGTTGATCCAGCCGTCGGCCGCCTCGAACGTCTCGTACGGCACGATGGTGGGATGCTCGTTGCCGCGCCGCCTGGGCGCCTCGCCGGTGGCGAAGTAGATGCCGGCGTTGAACGTGAGCAGCGACGCCATCGCCTCGTACATGGAGATGTCCACGTGCTGGCCCCGGCCGGTGGACCTGGCCGCGTACAGCGCGGCCAGGATGCCCTGCACGGCATAGAGGCCGGAGACCAGGTCGGCAACGGCGGTGCCCACCTTGTAGGGAGCGCCGTCGCCGGGGCCGGTGATGTCCATGATGCCGGCCTCGCCCTGCACGATCACGTCATAGCCGGGGCGGTCCTTCTGCGGCCCGCTGGCGCCGAAGCCGGAGATGGAGGCGTAGACCACGGCCGGCCGGCGCTTCTTCACGGCCGCGTAGCCGAAGCCAAGGCGGTCCATCGCACCGGGACGGAAGTTCTCCACCAGGATGTCCGACCTGTCGATGAGCCGCCACAGCACCTCCTTGCCGGCCGTGCTCTTCATGTCGAGGGTGATGCTCTTCTTGTTGCGATTCACCGACAGGAAATAGGCTGCCTGGTCGCCCTGGTAGGGGGGCGCGAAGGCGCGCGTGTCGTCGCCCTTGCCGGGCTGCTCGACCTTGATCACCTCGGCGCCCATGTCGCCGAGCTGCATGGTGCAGTAGGGCCCCGACAGCACCCGCGTCAGGTCCACCACGCGCAATCCTTCCAGCGGACGCATTTTACGTCTCCTCGTGCCGTCTACGTCAGCACGTTGATGGGCCTGCCGGCCAGCCAGGCCTCGATGGCCTGCACCATGCCGGCGTAGAAGTCGCGGTAGGTCTCCTCCGTCACGTAGCCCAGGTGCGGGGTGAGGAGGGCGCGCGGCTCGGCGCGCAGCGGGTGATCGGGCGGCAGCGGCTCCACGTCGAAGGTATCGCCGCCGAAGCCGGCGATGCGCTTTTCCTTGAGCGCCGCCAGCAGCGCCGCCTCGTCGACGATGGGCCCGCGCGAGGTGTTGATGAGCAGCGCGGTGGGCTTCATAAGGGCCAGTTCGCGCGCGCCCACCAGCCCGCGCGAGCGTGCCGACAGGATGAGATGGATCGAGATCACGTCGGCGCGGCGAAACAGCTCGTCCTTCTCGACCCGCTCGGCACCGCGCTCCCTGGCCTGCTCGGGTGTCAGGTTCTGGCTCCAGGCAATCGGCTTCATGCCCATGGCCGCGCCGATGCGCCCCACCTTGGCGCCGAGGTTGCCGAGGCCCAGGATGCCGAGCGTCTTGCCCTCCAGGTCGATGCCGAGGGTGGTCTGCCAGCCGCCGCCGGGGCGCATGGCGTGGAACTCCTCGCGGAAGTGGCGGGCGAGCGCAATCATCAGCCCGATGGCCAGCTCGGCCGTGGACCGGCCCGCGCCGCCCGTGGCGCACACGGCGACGCCGTGCGCCTTGGCGGCCTCCAGGTCGATGGATGCATTGCGCTTGCCGGTGGTGACGAGCAGCCTGAGCTTGGGCAGCTTCTCGAACATCGCGCGCGGGAACGGCGTGCGCTCGCGCATGATGCCGATGACCTCGAACTCGGCGAGCGCGCGTGCCGCGGCGTCCACGTCCGGCAGACGCTCGTTGAACGCCACGATCTTGTTCGCCTTCTGCAGGCCGGACCAGTCGGCCAGGCTGAGCGCTGCGTTCTGGTAGTCGTCGAGAAGGGCGATGGCGGCCATGGATGCGCCTCCCACGTTGGCTCGTCGCAGTTCAGTTTGAATTGCCGGTCTCTGGCAAGCCGAAATTTTACACCGTGACGCCGATCCCCTTGGCCATCAGCGCCGCCATCAGGAGGATCACCACCACGCCTGCCATCTCGAGATGGATGATGGTGCGGACCGTCCTGAGCTTCTCCGGTGCCGGCTTCGGCGCCTCACCCGCCTTCACCGCCGGACGCCAGCGCAGGAACTCGCGCGTGGGGATGATCGAGACGAGCGCGATGAGCACGAACAGGGTGAGCTTGGTGTGGAACGCCCAGTTGTGGAAATAGTAGTAGGCGCCCTTCTCGAA